>JBJELS010000231.1:0-7793 GCA_051879275.1 Lachnospiraceae bacterium | reverse complement strand
TCCGGTAGCTGCAGCTGTGGTGCCTGCAGCTGTGCCTGTATTAGCCGGAGTCTGGGCAGCGGTATTTTCAGCAGTGCCGCCTCCTGTATCTCCGCCTGTATTTCCGCCGCCGGTACCGCCTCCTGTGCTTCCTCCGGTATTTCCACCGCCGGTTCCTCCGCCTGTGCCACCTCCGGTTCCTCCACCTGTGCCGCCGCCTGCTTGTGTAAGATCAATGATATATTCAAAGGTCGCCACTGAGCTCTGATTCATTCCACTCTTTACAGCAATTGCTTTAATGATAATTGTAACGGACTGTCCCTCTGTTCCTTTAACCTCAATCGGGCCACTATATACTTGTGAACCAGTACTGGGATCATTTCCATCCATAGTATAGTAAATCGTAGCATCCGGAGTAGGCGGGATAAGGCTTACCTGCTGGTTAGTCTTATATGTACCTGTATCCGGTCTGGCTACCGGCTCTCCAGCAGTAGGAAGTACAACTTGCGGTATGTTAATAGTATAAATGAACTCTTCAACTGCACTATCCTGCATACCAGCCTCACTCGCATAGGCTTTAATTGTTTTAACTACAGTCTGTCCCTCTGTCCCTGTAATATCGATTGGATTCCCTGTATACAGCACTGCATTTCCACCTGTTTTAGGGTCACTGCCATCTGTAGTATAATAAATCGTAGCATTTGTTGTAGGTGGAACAAGGTATACCGACAGGTTGGTGTTATAGGTGCCTGTTCCCGGAGTAGCATGTGGTGTTCCTACAAAACCAGCCTCAAGAACCCTCACATCAACAGTTATTGTCAGTCCAATATTATTCTTATCTACAATCCAAGATGGGAGTATCACAGTTCCCTGTATACTGTTATTCCATCCCGTTACTATACTAGAATTATAGCCTGAGTTAGCCACATTATCCCACATTACCGTGGCTTTGGTGGTCTGTCCTCCTCCATAGGTAATATCAACCTCAGGATAGGTAGTACCCAATAAGCTGTTAAGGTTATCTACAGTGGTTCCACTCTGAACACCAGAAATCGGAGCCGGTGCTGTAATTCCCTCCAGTACCGCTTTGTCTGTAGGGCTAAAGGTATGTTCAACTGTTATACTTTCACCTGTGTTATTAATAACTCCTCCAGTTGCTATAACCCCACCTATTGTTACGTTTACCCCTTGGGAAAAGGCATAGCCTATATTGGAAACAAGCGTAAGCTCTGCTGTATATTCACTATTATAACCTGCCATGGCAACAGGACCATTAGCATCTGTCCAAGTGATACTGGGAGCAGTGGTAATAATATTAGGTGTACTTACGCTACCTGTGAGTGCAAGAGCAGTACCAGCCATCGGTGAATCAATAGCAATCTCAACATCAGCAATTTCCTGCGCTGCCACAACCGTTACTTGCACCGTTACCTCTAGGCTTTTGTTACCGTCATCAATATCCAGACCCGCCAAGTCAACTCTACCTTTTACTTCAAATATCTGCTCTGCCCTTGAATTAGGATCATAGGTGAAACTTGAAAGTTCCCATGTAATAGGAGCTGTACTCTGACTACCATCTTCCAGATTAAGCGTAGCATTTGCATAAAGTCTAAAGTTCTGCTCACTCACAGGTGTTCCATTAGGAATGTCCGAAATCGGATCCAATGCTTCAATTGAATCCAATCTTATCAATCTTGTAGTTGTACTATATGGAACAGTGATTTTATAATAATCTCCGCTAATACCAGCAACCAGATTACCACTCAGATTACTATTATTTACCGCCTGGCCATTTACCTTTATATCAGCCCCTTGTCCTATGAAATAATTATTCTTAGGTTTTAATACCACCTCTGCTTCATAATAAGTATTATAATCAGCGTTACTTCCGGAAACATCTCTTCCGTTACCGTCTTTCCATGTAATACTTTCAATGGTAAGATTGCTTATCAGGCCAGCACTTCCATTAACTGAAACTATTTCAACTTCGTTGGCAGTGGGGAAAGAATTTCTCGGTTCTGGAGTTGAAATACGAATTTCCGCTCCTGTAATTATAGTTGAAGTTATCACTTGAACCGTTCCACCAACTCCATCCGAAGTAAGCTCTAACGGTGCACTGACATAGTCAGTCTGTCGATTATCTTTCTTAGCCTCTGCCATGATATAAAGGTGATATCCGTTTCCAAGAGTCTGATTCACATAGCTAGCCGGAATAGTAAATGTACCAGTTCCTTGCGGCGAAGCTTCTACTGTAGTTGAACTGCCATCAGCCTTCCTGATATTCTGTAAAGCTCCATAATAAAGAATCTGTACATTTGAGTTTGAAAGCTCCTTGTCCGTCAGCATGACGGATATCTGATTAACTCCCTTTGCCTGGTCATCCCTATAACTGTACGGCACAACTATGGTGTTGCTATTTCTTACCACCCAGTTGCCTATGCTGTCATTGATCTTCACTCTTATATCAGAATCCTCCAAGGTTAATTTCCAGTATTGTTGCGTACTGGCATCCACAATTTGACCTTGTTCCAAATCCCGAGTCTTATCAAATGTATTCGCAGAAGCAAACATAATTGTTGAGTCTTCTGCATTCAGGTTAAATGCAGGAGAAATAGAAATCTTAGTACTGTTACGAATATAACGTTGAGCTATATTGTAACTATTTAAACCATAAACATAATCTGAAGGACCCGCGGTACGAAAATACATATTTGGTAGATTTTTCTTTATCGCTTCAGCATCCGCATATAGTGTAAGTTCTTCCATAAGACTTAGTAAGAAAACCCGATTACTCGTTTCCTCTGCATCAATAGCACTCGGATAACCAAGGGTAGTATATTCAGAAGTATCCTTCACTTTCAGTTTTGTCATTGCAATAAGTCCCTTTTCCAAGTCCGAGAAGTAAGACGTATTCCCATAGTAAGAATTGCTATTTAGCCAAGTTTCAATGTCGCTCCCCTTCCACCGATTGAGCCCTGTTTGTCCCGTATTTACAGACTGATCAGAATCAAAGGCCATATTCATTCCACTATTGTTACTATCCAATAGTAGACTTTTGGTTATCGTTTGACTACTTCCATCTTGTACTTCTTGTGTATCTGTCGAAGATGACAAAATTCTAAAGCCACCGCTATTACTTGCACTAGGCTGTCCAAAATACAGTATTCTACCACTAGTCTTATCCCATGTTCCATTAGGTTTTAACACCGTAATATCCCGATTAATGCTCTTAACACTCGCAGCCTCTACCTGGGTGGGCCACAATATCGCCATCAGGCATACACCCAATCCAAGGAGAGCTTTCCAACTTCTAGATAGTAGCTCCGTTCTAAGCAAGGCTTTTACCCCCCCCCCCCAGAAAAAATCTATTATTGCCATCATCCCTATGCATATTAAACACTTCTCCTTTTTCTTTCGTCTCTTTTCTTTCCTCTGCTACCTTAGGTAGAAAAACTCCCCTAATAATATGTTTTACTTTTAATCTATACTATTTTCATTAACATGACAAGTGATATTTATTACCTCCAGCTGGTATTTTTTGACATGTTAAGCCCATTTTTAAGATTTGCTAATAGAAGAAGACCCTGGTTCTCAGTTTTTGGAACACTCACGTTTAAGGAGTTTTTGATAGGAGAAACCTAGAATCCGTTCCTTTTACTCCAGAAGTATTCTCTTATTGGTTCAGTCTATAATTTTCCAAGAAGCAATCCTATTTTCTGAAGAAATTTATACCAGATAGTTTTTCTGTAATTTATCAATGGGTTATCAAAGTACCGACATTATAAATTTAATGTAGGAATTAAATAGGCAGATTCCACCTGTGAATTGAAATTATATATTTAAGGATGACTACCACCGGCCGCGGGTATCGCAAGTATTCTCCAGTTCCTCTTCTGAAAATCTCTCTTGATTTCTGTTTATGTTTTTTCTCCTCGTACATTTTTTGTATATACTGGGTAACTCTTCGCTTGTATATACACATCATCTCAAAAAACGTCACGGTCATTTTAAAAAAACAGCTGTTATATTCCTTTTTCTAAAAAAATTTTATAAAATATTATTTTTTTGCAACTATTCAGCACCCTATTTAGGGGACATTAGTTTTTAGTCAAAACAGAGAAAATAAAATTTTTGTTTTGACGGTGATTTATTGCAAAAAGTGGATATCTTTTCACAATAATTGCCAAGTACTTTTTGTCTGTGGATTACTAAACAATTAATCCTCATTGACAGCTAAATAACATACTATTTGTGGATTATATCCGATTGTTTTCAGCAGTAACGCTTTATTTTTTCTGTTTATCCACTGTCATTTTGACAGTACACCAAAATGATACGATTCGCTTTTTTACCTGTTTTTGGTTAAATATAGAAGTATCAAATTTTAATGGAAGAAGGTGGTCTGATTGACAAACGACGAACTGATAAAACAGTTATTACAACAAAATGAAGCTTTATCCACAACAATCGCTACTCAAACCCAGTTAATCGCCCAGCTCAATCAGACCATTCAGGAACTGAAAGAACAGCTTAACAGTAATTCCAAAAACAGCTCCGGATGAAATCGTCAGACATATGCCACCCACATGTGAAGGATGCCGACATTACCAGATGTGCAAAGGCACCGCCTGCATTGCTGAGAAGTGCCATGTCATCGATGCAGTTGTCACAGTAAATGTAACAGAACATCAGGTTCTGGAACTTCCAATCTGTATGCTGCACGGGGATACCCGCAGAGGTGAGTTTCCTTCTAATGTAAAAGCAGCCGTACAGCATGGTGAAAAGATGTGCTGACAGTCTGAGCGACACAGTAGGCAAGAACAAAGATAAGATGATTGGTTCCGCACTTGGACATTTCGATGAAACTGGAGCCAGAGTGGACAAAAAAACTCTGGTGGGTTCATGATGCCTCCTCTTCCTCAAGCTTCTCCCCAAACTTCTGCACTACATTCCATACACTCTGGAAAGTAATTCCTGCCTCTGTGTTCCGGTTGATCTCCTCTGCCACATCACGGAAGCTCATCCTACTCGTGGCACTGATAATGGATTCCACCAAGTTCAAGGACATCCTTCCTACGGTATCCATACGCAGGGCTTCATCCAAAAGAAATACAAACTCCTTTTTACCATCCTCACTGTAGGTTTTATACACTACACGTTCATAGGGTACATCCCCATAAACACAACGTATATAATCATCTTTGTAGCCTTTGTGACGGTACTTTGCTGTATCCCGCTCCTGCATCAGCTTCTTGTCATACTCAACGAGAAATTCTTTCGTAAGATCTACTGCTATCTGACATACATATTTAAAAATTTCTTTCTCAATGTCCTTGAAAGTTAGGCTGTCTTTCTCTACAATGGTATTCATACAGTAATTCTCCTTTATGTGTTTTTCTGGACAATTAACATCATAAAAGAAAAACTGTATGTTGGGAAGAGGGACTATCCTTCTTCCCTGTTTTATTTGCCAACTAATATTTTACTGCAACCTGTTTGAAAATAAAACTTTTTAGAAAAATATGGCAATCAAGAGGGATGATTGCCATTGGGTTTATTTGCTGTGATTATTGCTACTGTTAAGGCTGAAATACTTGGTAATCAGCACCACCAGTCTAACGGGTGATGCTGATTGCATTTTTTGAAGGCAAAGAGCATATGATGATAATACAGCATTTGGGACAGATAGAATATCTACTCTTATACTGGGGGAGGATGGGCGTATATGGCTGTTTCTTGCCTATATTATTCTATCAGTTACAGATGCAAAACTTCCCCAAGCCACCACCTCTCGCATTGTGTTTCTACCCATCCTATCATCCTACTCTTCTTCCATGGCCTTGAGCTCAGGACTGAAAATCAGCTTACAACCTGTAGCTGCCTGAATATCCTCTTTGGTATAGTCTGGATGAAGCTCCGTTACCATAATGCCCTCTGGAGTAATCTCCATAACCCCCATCTCAGTCACAATCATGCTTACGCATTTCTGAGCGGTCAGAGGAAGGGTACATTCTTTCAAGATTTTAGGCTCTCCCTTCTGGGTATGAAGCATGGCAATAATTACCTTTTTGGCACCAACTACCAAATCCATGGCACCTCCCATACCTGCCACCTTTGCCCCTGGAACAATCCAGTTTGCTAAATCACCATTTTCAGCCACCTGCATTGCTCCTAAGACAGTAATATCCAGATGACCTCCTCTTACCAGACCAAAGCTCATTGCAGAATCAAAGTAGTGAACCCGATCAATAGCCGTTACATATGCTCCTCCGGCATTTACGATATCTACATCTTCTTCTCCCTCTTTCACTACTTCTCCCAGACCGGCAAAGCCATTCTCGGAATGAAGGATTACGTCTATATCCTTGGGAATATAATTGGCTACCATAGTGGGAAGTCCTATTCCCAGATTGCCAAAATCGCCGTCTTTAAATTCCTTTGCAATTCTTCTTGCAATTCTCTCTTTTAAATCTGCCATTTTGCTTCTCCCTCCACTATCGTATCAATTACAACACCCGGAATATCATAGTGATCCGGGTTCAGTTCCCCTACTTCAACTACCCTTTCACTTGCCAGAACAACCTTATCCGCTGCACCGGCCATAACATAGTTAAAATTCTTCGTTGCCTTCTCACATTTAAAATTACCGAACTTATCGCAGACAGAGGCTCTGATAAAGGCATAATCAGCTCTAAGTGGCATCTCCAACAGATACTCCTTGCCCTCAATTTCAACCACCTTTTTCTCTCTGCCAAGTTCATCCAGCTCCTTCTCCATGGGTGTTCCCACACCCGTAGGGGTAAGTACTCCGCCCAGTCCGTAGTTGGCAGCTCTGATTTTCTCTGCCAGAGTCCCCTGGGGTACCAGAGTGCATTTTAAGATTCCCGCATTCATTCCTTCGGCAATAATTGGATTCATTCCCACATGGCTGGCAATGATATGATCCACCATTCCTGCTGATAACAGCTTTGCAATTCCTCTATCTGTTTTGGCCCCATAGGTTCCCACTGGGAGTCCACCATCATTTCCAATTACCGTAAGATGCTTTACTCCTTTTCGTACCAAAGCATCCATTAAAATCTCCGGAGAACCTGTTCCCAAAAATCCTCCTACCATAATTGTCATTCCGTCTTCTACTCCGGCCACTGCCTCATCGGCAGTTAAAAACTTATTAACCATGTTTCCTCCTTTGCTTGAAGTTATCAATTAAAATCCTAATCTTTTTCACTTCTTTGTTTTTAAATTATGCCATACATGATTTTAATCATGTATGGCATTTTATAGATTAGAATAGCCCGCAGTTCATCTTCCCCACCAATGAAGCAAATTATTCTAAATCGTCTCTTCCTATTGCTAATCTGACTTCAATTAAAAGGGTAAGAGGAAGCCAAATCCTGCAAGTAAAAGGCAGGCACATACCACTATTCCGCTAAACAGCAGAGCGATAACACAGTATCCCATAATATCACGCGCAGACAGTCCCGCAATACCAAGTGCCGGTAATGCCCAGAAGGGCTGTATCATATTGGTCCAGGCGTCACCCCAGGCGATAGCCATTCCGGTTACTGAAGGATGAACTCCCAGCTCCAGACCTGCCGGCATCATAATGGGTCCCTGCACTGCCCATTGTCCGCCTCCGGAGGGTACGAAAAAGTTTACAATACCTGCTGACAGAAAAGAAAACAACGGGAAAGTCACATGATTAGAAATGGATACGAAAAATGTGCTGATTACACTCGCCAAACTAATTCCATTAGGAGCGAAGGTCATCAATGCCATAATTCCCGCATAAAACGGAAACTGTAAAATAATTC
>JBJELS010000230.1:0-7811 GCA_051879275.1 Lachnospiraceae bacterium | reverse complement strand
GGTGTCCAAGCACTTGTCCGGGAATCCCAAGGAAATGGTTTGCAGCAATTACATTATTGAAAAAAGAAACTCATCCATCCCCATGCTTCAGTCCATGAAGCCGGGCTGCTATAATCGGAGAGAAATAGAAGAACAGCTTTTTCCCTGTCTTTTAGGAAAAGAGGTGAGACGGATTCACAGTTCCCGCTGTATGAAGCTGATTTCCCGGAAGCTGATTCTTGACAATATGAACTATTGTAATCCTGCCCTCACCATGGGGGAGGATTTGAATATTATCCTTCCTGCCCTGCTGGATACTCACAGGCTGGTGGTTGTACCGGAAGGACTATATTACCATTATCGTTTTGTGGATGCTTCCATGGTACATCGATATAATCCGCAGCTCTATGAAAAAATTCATCTTCTCTATCTTACCTTAAGGAAGCTTTTGGAAGCTAAGTGCAGGGATGAGAGGCTGATTGAGGAGCTGAAAAAGGAATATGTTTTCCTGCTGTTTCTGGTGATGAAAAATGAACTTCGGGGACCAAAGGAAGAATACCGGAAACGGATCAGGGAGCTGATTGAAGAGGCGAAAGAGGAAGAAGGCCTGGAAAGGGTAAAGGTAAAAATCAAAGGGAAGGCCAATATGCTTTTGTATTATATCTGGAAAAAGCCTACAGATTTCCGAATCTGTGCAGGACGGTTGGCAATGCAGATTTTCGATGAAAGAGTAAAGGAATAGAAAGAGTTGATTAGTATAATTATTCCCGTGTACAATGTTGAAAACTACATAGAGGATTGTATCAACAGTATTCTGCAGCAAGAGTATCAGGATTGGGAGCTGCTGCTTATTGATAACGGCTCTGAGGATAACAGCGGGGATATTTGCATGAGGCTGGCTAAACAGGAAGCACGTATCCGTTTTTTTTATCAGCAGGAAAACCGCGGTGTGTCTGCAGCCCGCAATCTTGGGATGGAAAAAGCAAGGGGAGAATACATCACCTTTGTGGATGCAGACGATTGGATTAAGCCTGATTTTCTTTGGGTTTTGTGGGAAATGAGTCAACAGACACAGGCCGATATGGCCATTTGCGGCTATGAGAGAGTCTGCTTAAAGGACAGAGAGCTTTTGGGCAAGGCAAAGGAGTCTGCTGCAGCCGGCCAAAAGAGCTATTATACAGAGGAATACACTCGGGAGAGGTATTTTGGAGATTACCTTTTGGAAGGAAATACTCACTGCTGGGGAATCCTGTATACAAGACAACTGCTTGAACATCTGGAATTCAGAGAAGATTTGTCCATAGGCGAGGATCTGCTGTTTTTAATCGATGGGGCTGTAAAGGCCTCCAAAATCATAATTACCGACTACAGGGGCTATTGCTATTTCGTTAATACTGCAGGGGCTATGGAAAAGCCCTTTACTCCCTCTTACATGGATCAGATTACCTGCTGGCAGGAGGCGGAGAAGAAGCTGACCGGCCGGTATCCCCGGCTGCAGAGAAAAGTAGAAAGCATTCGTCTGGTTTCTGTGCTTTTGGTAGTGGGAAAGCTGGCCAGACTTTCCAAAACAGAGCAAAGACAATATCAAAAGGAGCAGAGCTACTGTCACTTACTGGTAAAGGAATATAGCCGGGAAAAAGAGGTCTTTTCCTATTTGCCAAAGGGCTATTCGATGAAGGTAAGACTGTATCGTTATTTTCCCAAAGTATATATATCGGCCTATGGCAGATGGAAAGGATAGTGGATAAATGCAGGAAAATCAAATCGTTTTATATGCCCATGCGGGCAGTAAAAATCACGGCTGTGAGGCCCTGGCCAATACCCTTTGCAGACTGATTAAAAAACCGGTAAAGCTGGTAACCAACAGCGTTGAAGAGGATCGAAGCTATTCCCTGGCGGGGCTATGTGAGATTATAGGGGAGAGAAATATCAGCAAAAATAAGCTGGTTCACATTTTTTATTATGGCTGGAGATGGATAACGGGAGATGAGGAGTCCTTTCAGCGCTATCGTTTTCGTCATGTCTTAGGAAAGAACAGCTGTAAATGGAATATTTCCATCGGTGGGGACAATTACTGCTATGACATTATGATTAAGGACTTGATTCTGGCTAACCGCATGTTCAATCACAATGGAGGAAAGACCATACTTTTAGGCTGCTCCATAGAGCCGGAATTATTAAAGCGGAAGGATATTCTTGAGGATATGGAGCAATATCGGGCGATTTTTGCCAGAGAATCTCTGACCTATCAGGCTTTGGAGGAAGCCGGGGTAAAAAGCCAATTATTTCTCTATCCGGATTCGGCCTTTACCTTGTCCACTAAGACCCTGCCTCTGCCGGAAGGCTTCCAAAAGGGGAATACGGTGGGAATTAATATCAGTCCCATGATTATGGAAAATGAAAAAAGCCCGGGAATCACCATGAAAAATTACCGGTCACTGATTCAGTTTATTCTGGACAATACCACCATGAGTGTGGCCTTGATTCCTCATGTGGTATGGGAAAGAAGTGATGATCGAAAAGCAATCCGTGAGCTTTATGCTGCCTTTACGGATGAGCCCAGAGTTATCCGGATTGGGGATCATAGCTGTGAGGAATTGAAAGGATATATTTCAGCCTGCCGCTTTTTCATCGGAGCAAGAACCCATGCCACCATAGCAGCCTATTCCTCCGAGGTGCCCACTCTAGTGGTAGGGTACTCGGTTAAGGCGAAGGGAATTGCGAAGGATTTGTTTGGCACCTGGGACAATTATGTTATTCCGGTTCAATCCCTAAGGGAGGAAGGCCAGCTGATAGAAGCCTTTCAATGGCTGCTTAAGGAAGAAGAAGGAATCAGGGAAGAGCTGAATCGGATAATGCCCTCCTATGTGAAGGAGGCCCTTGCCTTGGGAGAGAAGCTTCAGGAGATTATGGGCTGATCAAAGGGCAGTTAAAAAGGAGAATGGATGACAGACAAAATAGATGCTTTGCTTAAAGAGGCAGCAAGAGAGCTGTTTTCTTATCCGGAGACCACCGGAAAAGAAGAATTAAAATATGTGGTAAAAAGACTGATACGGCCTGCTGCCACAGGGAAAAGAGACCCCTTCTTCTGGCCTCATGCCATGCTGACTCAGGCACTGGAAGCGGCAGGAGACAGGAAAACCCTGAAAAAATATTATGAAAGCTGGATGAATAAGGGCTTGCCTATTCCCTACATGGATACGGTAATGAACGGGTACTCTCTGCTCTATTGCTATGAGGAAGACAGGGATAGGGGAATGCTGGCAGCAGGAGAGGCGTTGCTTCAATATTTACTGAGCTATCAAAGTAAGATGAAGGGAACAATTCCCTATCGCAAGCATCATCCTACCCATATCTATGTGGATGGTATCGGAATGACAGCTCCCTTTCTTGCCCGTTATGCACAAGTGGCCCAAAAAAAGGAAGCTGCTGATTTGGCAGTTCAGCAGCTGAGTCTGTTTTTGGAAAAGGGAATGGATAAGCATACCGGACTTCCCTACCACGGATATGATACTAAAACCCGGGAAAAACTGGGAATTATCGGTTGGGGGAGGGGAGCAGGCTGGCTGATGCTGGGATTGGCTGACAGCCTGGAGTTTCTTCCTGCTGATGAGGATAAGGAGAAGCTGACAGAAGGATTTGGGAGAATGGTTAAAGCAGTTATACCTTATCAACGGGAGGATGGTTATTTTCCCTGGCAGCTTGAGGCAAGAGAAGGCCCAAAGGATACCTCAGCTACAGCCATGCTTGCCTATGCTATTCAGAAGGGCAGCAATTTGGGTGTATTATCGGAAGACTATGAAGAAGCTCTTATTCGAATGGAAGCAGCAATTTTAAGCTCTGTGAAGGAGGGGAAAATTTACGATTGCTCAGGAGAATGTGAGGGCTTTAGCCAATATCCCCAGATTTACGGAGCCTATCCCTGGAGTCTGGGGCCCGGACTGAGGTTTTTGCTGGAGAGAAAAAAATGCTTATTATTGAGTTAAATGGCGGATTGGGAAATCAGCTGCAGCAGTATGCCCTGTATGAAAAACTAAAGTATTTGGGAAAAGAAGTAAAGCTGGATATCAGCTGGTATGAAAACCGGATATCGTCGGAAGACGGAGCGGTAACGAAAAGAGCTTTGGAATTGGATTATTTCCCCAGGGTCAGCTACGAAATCTGCACGGCTGAAGAAAAGAGAAGGATTCTGGGCAGCGGCAGCTTCCTTGCTAAAGCAGGACGCAGACTGGGTATCCTATCCAATAACAGATATACCGAATACCGGATGTATGATGAGGAAATTTTTACTCTGGATAACAGGGTTCTTACCGGCTATTGGGCCTGTGAGGCCTATTATGGGGATATTATACCTCTTTTGCGGGAAAGATTAAGCTTTCCGCCCTCCGGTAATCCCCTTAATGAATCGATAAAACAGGAGATGGCAGAAAGTAATTCTGTCAGTATCCATTTAAGGAGGGGAGATTACCTGACTGCTGAGAATCAAAAGATGTTTGGAGGAATCTGTACGGATGCCTATTATGAAGCAGCCATACAGGCCATGCAGAAGCAGGTGGAAAATCCCCGATTTTTCCTCTTTTCCGATGATCCCCAATACGCAGAAGAAAAATTCTCAGGAACCATTATAGACATTAACCGGGGCAAAGACAGCTTCTATGATATTGAGCTGATGAGCTGTTGCAAGCATAACATTTGCGCAAATTCCACCTTCAGCTTTTGGGGAGCAAGGTTAAACCCCAATTCGGATAAAATAATTATACGCCCTTTAAAACAGAAAAACGGCGTGGACTGGTATCAGCCGGAAAGTATGAAAAGGCTATGGAAGGGCTGGATCTGTATAGATGAACAGGGGAAAATGGCCCCATAAAGATTGACAGAGAAGAAGGAACAGAACTATGAGCAGGAAAGATTATGCAAAACTGAATATACTGTTAGCTTTGGGGTTTGCAGCCAGCCTTATTCCTATTCTGATTCTGGCTTTTTATAATTATCCCGCAGCCGATGATTTTTCTGCGGGAGATACAGCCTACTGGGCATGGGAGAGTACCGGCTCTATGATGGAAGTGATAAAAGCGGCAGGGGAAAATGTGGTCTACAACTATAAGAATTGGTCAGGAGTTTTTGCCTCCGTATTCTGGACTTCCTTACAGCCGGGAATTTTCGGAGAGCGGTTTTATGGAATGACTACGGTAATCACCCTGATTCTGTTAGTGGCAGCAGGCGTTTATACAGGAGGAATCATAGGGCGGAAATATCTGGGTACAGACAGATGTACCATGAGCTGTATTATCCTGATCTATCTGTTTTCCACTATCCAGCTGATGCCTGATGGTAATGAAGGACTGTTCTGGCATGCAGGAGTGGTGAATTATACCTGGGCTTTTGCGTTTTTGCTGCTGCTGGCAGGGATATTATTGGAGCTTCGTAAAGAAAAATCAGGCCCGGGCAGATGGCTGAGATTGCTTTTGGCCTGCCTTTTGGCGGTATTGGTAGGTGGGGGGAATTATATTATCGCCCTGCAGGGAAGCTTATGGCTGATTTTGATAACCGGTTTTGCCTGTGTAGTGGACGGGAGAAGAAAAAGCCGGCCTTTTTTTCTGGTAACGGCAGTACTTATTCTTTCTTTTGCCGTCAGTGTCCTGGCACCGGGAAATGCAGTGCGTATGGGAAGCAGTACAGGTATGGGAGCCTTGGAGGCTGTGCGGTTATCGCTTCAATACGGTTTGACTGTTCCCCTGCAGGAGTGGCTTCGCTGGCCGGTTGTGGTTCTTGTACTGCTTTCCCTTCCCCTTATGTGGAGAGCCACAGAAAAAGTAAAATTTAATTTTCCCTATCCGATAGCTGTGGCAGTGCTTGCCTATTGTCTGGTATCTGCCGGCTTTACCCCCTCTCTTTATGCACAGGGAGCCATGGAAGCGGGAAGACTGAGAAATACCGTATATTTTCTCTGGATTCTGGCAGTTTACCTGGTGAGCTTTTATGTGATGGGCTGGGGAAGAAAACGGCTTGGAAAGAAAAGGAAAAAAGCATTCTTTAGACAGGAGAAGCTTCTGGTTTGGGGATTATTCCTTCTTTTTGCAGCAGGCTCCGTTTTTTATCTGGGAGCGGTGGACAGAGAGCTGTATATCGGAACAGCCGCCGCCAAGTCCCTTTTGACAGGACAGGCAGGAACCTATAGACAGGAAAATGAAGAACGGCTACAATTATTAAAGGATTCAGATGAGCAGAATGTGGTTGTAAGGCCTTTTTCCGATCCACCTGAGCTTTTACTCCTTCAGGAGCTGTCCTCTGACCCTAATGAGTGGATTAACACGGCAGTGGCACAATATTATAAGAAAGAAAGTGTAAGAGTTGAATACTAAAGGAAAATCAGGATACAAAAGAATTGTGGATTTTTTCACGGCAGGAAGAACAGGAAGCCTTGCTGCTCTTGTGTTTGCCTTAAGTCTTCTACCGGTGATTTATGTGGGATTTTTCAATTATGCTACGGGAGACGATTATTGGTTTGGTGTTTATACTTACCGGGCTTTTGTGGAAACGGGTTCATTCCTTGAGGCAATGAAGGGCTCACTAAGAATGGTAATAGAGATTTATCAGGAGTGGCAGGGAACCTGGTTTACCGTATTCCTGTTTACCCTTTCTCCCAATAACTTTATTGAGGGAGGATACAGGCTGACGGTATTTATTGGCCTAGGATTACTGATTGCCGCTTTTTCTTATCTGGGCTGTTTTTATCTGGTGAAAGAACTGAATTTTACCCGGGGAGTGACAGCGGTTATCGTATGTATGGTTTTATATCCGGTTATCCAGTATATGCCCCGAACAACTTCCGGAATTTACTGGTTTAATGGGATTATGCACTATTCAGTTCCCTTCTTTTTGGGAGCGGCAGCCGTTGTCCATACACAGAAATTTGTGGAGGAGAAGAAGAAAAGGGATTTTGTTCTTTTGTTTATCAGCTTTACTTTACTGGGGGGAGGAAGCTATCTTGCACCCCTGGCGGCAACACTGGCAGCTGCTTTGATTTTAATCAGTAAGCTGGAGATAACTGAATGTAATATAAAAGAAAAAAGGGTTAAGTTTAGCTATGACTGGCAAAATCTATGGGTGCTGGCAGGTATTGGGGCAGAATTGGTGGGCCTGGTTATCAGCTTTGTAGCTCCGGGAAACAGTGTACGGGGCGGAGAGGAATTTGGCTTCAGTCTGAAATGGGCCCTCCAATGCATTATTCAGGCTGTTGACAGAGGAATCTATTTGGGGAAAGATTATTTTTTAAAAAATCCCTTTACTGCCATAATCTATCTGATGCTTGCCTTGATTCTATGGCAGCAGATGTGGAAGGTGGATAAAGAAAAATACAAATTCAGATGCCCATTATTATTTGTCATCTATCTTAACGGAATTTACTGGGCAAGCTATACACCGGAGATCTATTCCCGGTCGGATGTATCCGGTGGAGTTTCCAATACCTATTTTCAGCTTTTCCTTCTGATTACACTGGTGAATATGGTTTATGTTCACGGATGGCTTCAAAGGAAGCTGTGGAAACGATGGGAAAGACAGGCAAAGCAGCAGGGAATGGATACCGGAGACCTTGCAAAAACGAAGATACTTTATCAGGAGCGATTTAAGTATTGTCTGCTTTTCCCCCTGTTGACACTGGGTGTAATAGCTTTTTTGGGAGCAGGACAATTATCCCATCTGACAACGACCAACGAATACTGCCGAAGGGCGGCAGAAAGTGGAAAGCTGGAAAAATACACCCGGATTCGTCAGGAGCAGCAGCGCATTTTAATGGATGAAAATATACAGGAGCCCTTGATACCGGAAGC
>JBJELS010000229.1:0-7832 GCA_051879275.1 Lachnospiraceae bacterium | reverse complement strand
TTGGATCATGTACTGGCTAACAACCTGAATGTTAATGTTCTGGTACTGGATACAGAGGTTTATTCCAATACCGGCGGCCAGTCCTCTAAAGCATCCCCGGCAGCAAGTATTGCAAAATTTGCAGCAGGCGGTAAGAATGAGGCGAAGAAAGACCTGGGTATGATTGCCATGGCTTACGGCCATGTATATGTTGCTCAGATTTCCATGGGAGCCAATAAGGTACAGACCATCAAGGCTTTAAGAGAAGCTGAGAGCTACGATGGACCTTCACTGATTATGGCATACTCTCCTTGTATTGAACACGGTATCAAGGGAGGTCTGGCAAATCACCAGAAGAGCCAGTCAAAGGCCGTAGAGTGTGGTTATCTGGTACTGTATCGTTTCGATCCCAGAAAGGAACAGCCTTTGACCATCGATTCCAAGGAGCCCGACTTCGACAAGTTTGAAGAGTTCCTGGAAACAGAAACACGTTTCTCCCAGCTTCCTAAGATTAAGGGAGAAGAGGCTGCTAAGGAATTACTGGCAAAGACCAGAAAGGATGCAGAATATCGTTATCAGAGATTATTAAATCTTCGAGATGGAAAATAATGAAAGAAAAAGGGGTTGCTACCATTGGTAGCAGCTCCTTTTAAACTTATTGGATAAGCTATTAAAAAAAATAAAAAATAAAGCGAACATTTTAGAAAGAAAAAGTATCTTATTTTATAAAAGGCAAAATAAACAAGTAAGAAGGAGGAGAAAAAGATGAGGAAAAAAGAGCATAAAAAATATGTTAACCGAATCACACGATTGAAAAACCAAACACTTGCCTTACTTCTTGTCATTGCCGTAATGGTTTGCACAAATGGAGTGAAAATAAGCTATTCTAATGTGTTTGCGGCAGGAAATACTGAGGCCATAGAGGGAAGCTTCAGTACAGAGGAAGTAGAAGGAAAAGAACGGATTAGGTTTACGGCAAGCAGCAATCAGGAGGAGATTACCATTAAGGGAATAGAGCTTCCCGATGGAAGCTTTGTGCCAGACAGCACAGCCACCTATGAGGCATCCCAAAGCGGAGACTATGATTTTATCGTTCACTATGAGCAAAGAAGCATAGTAGAAAAGCAGACCACAGAGGAAGCGGTTGTACCGGAGGAGACCGGTACTTTGGAAGAAATAGTTTCTGAAGCCTCCGAGGAAGCTGTGGAGGAGCCTTTAACTGAGGAGGAGAATAACCCGGCGGAAACCGGGGAAGAGCAGATACCGTCCCAGGAAGAAGAGATCCTTCCGGAGCAGCCGGAGCAGTCCGAAGCAGTACCGGCAGAGGAGCCGGTGGAAGAAGTAGCAGAAGAGCCGGTAGAGGAAATAGCTGAGCCTGAGGAAGAGAATCATTCCTTAATTATGGAAGTACAGGCTGCTGAAATAGAGGACAGCAGCACTAAAGCAGAAGAGGTGATTCAAAGTGGGACAAAAACCTTTACCTATACACTGATTTCTTCCGATTCGGATGAGGAAACGGATCAGAAAAAGGTAGAGGTAGAGTTTGAAAGCATTTACGATGAGGAAAATAATACAGAGATTATTACCATAGTAACGAAAGCAGCAGAAGATATAGTGATTACCGGAATCGAAATGCCGGATGGAGAGCTGATTTGGCAGGAAGAGGGAAGATATGTTGCAGAGGAAAACGGCATCTATGAATTTAAGGTAAACTATGAGGAAAGAAAAGAAGCGGAGGAGCCTTCTGTATCCCTGTTTAGCAGGATAAAGTCTGTAGCGCTGGATGACAGCCAGACGGAAGAGCCGGAAATTACTGCAGGAAGTGAAGAATTTCAGTATAAGGTAAGTATGGTGTCATTAGTAGCTTCACCGGAAAGCGATTTTACCTTTGATAAGGCTACACAAACCATTACAGCGTATGTAGGAAGTGGTGGTGACGTAGTTGTTCCTTCATCTATTGATGGGGTGCAGGTATTGCATATAGGAGCCAATGCTTTTGCAAGTAATGCCGATATAACCAGTGTGACTATGCAAGAGGGTCTAATCAGTATAGGAGATAAGGCATTTTTTGCTTGTAAGAACTTGACCAATGTGACCATACCGGATGGGGTAACCACTATAGGAAGCCTTGTAGTTGCATATGGAGCAAGGGATGGAAAGACAATCAGTGTTAATGTACCTGACAGTGTTAGTTATATAGGAGATAGAGCGTTCTGTGGTTCTATCAGCAGTAGTAGCAGCGGGGGGCGTGAAGTTATAATTGTCAATGACCTTAATCTGAATAATATAACATATATAGGGAATGCGGCATTTGCAAGCTGTAAAGGTATGACCAATATAAGCTTATCAGGAAATAACTACACTTTAATAAAAACATTTGGAGGCTGTCATGATCTGATCAGTATAAGCTTATCAGGAAGCAATTATTCTATTTCATCAATGGCATTTTGGGGGTGTATAAATGCGACTAATCTAAGCCTATCAGGAACCAATTATTCTATTGCAGATAGTCATAGTTTTAGTTATTGTAAAAATTTAAGCAATGTGGATTTAGGGAATGATTTAAAAAGCATAGGGTGGGGAGCGTTTCCACTCTGTTATAGTTTAACTTCACTAGTTATACCTAGCAGTATTACTAAGTTTGATAACGATATATTTGATCGTGCAGCTCTTTGGCCTGAACGTGTTGATCCAAATCCAAATAAGATAAGAATTATCTATATGATGCAATTTAAGAGTACAGCATCTGGCGAAATATTAAGTAATGAACCATGGGGAGCAGAGCCCGAGAATGTATACTGGTTGGAAGATATAATTAATTTTGATCATGCAACAGAGGTGGCAAACAGAGAATATGCTGCAAATATCAATATGAGTGTAGAGTGTCCGGAAGAAGTGCGTAATAAGATTGTTGAAAATATCGTAGAAATTATTTTACCGGATCAAACCAGAGTACCTGTAAATAATAAATGGCCGGATAATGGTGACGGTCTCTATAAGGCTACCGCAGATGGAACCTATACCTTTACTGTAGTTTTTGCCAGTGGCGATGAAATTCCCTATACGGTTACAGTAGAGAATATAGGACAGCCTACGATAACTGCCACAGATATAGAGCTTTTTGAAAGTGAATTGAGTACGGTAAAAGAGGAAGATATCATTAAGGCGGCAGGAGCAGAAGCAGTAACACCTGAATTTACCGTTCCGGAAGAGTTTTTACAGGCCGGACAGGGAAGAATTGTCTTAAAGCAGGGAGAGCTGGATAAATTAAAGAATCACACTGCAGGAGATGAGGTAGAAGTAATTTTAGTTGCCATCTCCGGAAATGGAAAAACTGCGGAGACAAGCATTAAGGTAAAAATTAATCAGGATAGTCAGAGTGGTGGGGGAACAACCCCCAATCCGGGAGGTGGAGGAACCACCCCTAACCCGGGAAATGGAGGAAATACTCCCAACCCGGGAGAGGAAGGCACTCCTAATCCCGGAGGGGAAGCAATCTCCAATGCAGTAACAAATGCAGAGGTTGTTTCTAACATCAATGAAGAAAATGCCAATAGAGGGGCAATCGTACAGACCCGTACTCTGGAACAGGCGAATGAACAGCAGGATATAGAAGAGGATGAAACAAGGGGAGTTCGTATTCTTCGGGAGTCCGGCAATGCAGAAGGAGAACAGGCTGTTGGGGAAGCCGACAATGGAGATGCCCAGAGACCGGAGTATGGTGTACAGGCTGCTGATGACTGTAGCCTTCACTGGTGGATTCTTCTGGCAACCCTGTGTGTAGTGATTATCACCATAATTCAGGAAAAGAGAAACAGAGACGAAGAAATGAAGCTCATGCTTAATGGAGGGATTTATTAATGTGCAACCTGGATATTTTGGCATTCATTGCCTTTCTGGCTTCTGTTGGCTTCTTTGTATACAGACAGATAAGGCATAAAAATAAAATGCAGGAAATGAATTTTGACTAAAACCTGTGAAAAAAGCTAAGGTCAGGGCCCCGATAAAGGGGCTCTGGCTTTATTGTATTATGCAAAAACAGAGAAGAAAACAAATAGGATAGAAGGTAAATTGGAGAATTAAATGAAACGCGACTACAGAGAAATTGCCATACTGGCAAAGAAAATTAAACAGGGGGATGAGCAGGCATTTTCAAGATTATATGAATTGACCTACCAGAAATTATATTTTTTCTGCTATTCCATTCTGGGAAACCGGGAGGACGCACAGGATGCTTTACAGGAAACCTATATTAAGATCATAGAAAAT
Source organism: Lachnospiraceae bacterium (assembly GCA_051879275.1). GTDB lineage: Bacteria > Bacillota > Clostridia > Lachnospirales > Lachnospiraceae > SFDP01. The sequence goes on along the minus strand of JBJELS010000229.1, from coordinate 3,584 downwards.
ATTCATACCTTGGAAAATGATAAATTACTGTTGGCCTGGATAAATAGAATCGCCTATTCCCGCTGTATGAAAATACTGGATAAAAAAAGATCACAGCCCATGGAATCGGAGATGCTGCAGGCGATTATTGATGAGAAAATGGAGGATTCCTTAGAAACACAGGTGATGCAGTCCATAGAGTCACAATCTTTACATTCGATTCTGAAAAATATGGATTCAATCTATCGCTCGGTATTAATTTTAAAATATTTTGAAGATTTAAAAATCAGTCAGATTTCCTTTATTTTAAGAGTTCCCGAAGGAACGGTAAAAAGACGTCTTCATTCTGCAAGAAATTTATTAAAAAAAGAGATTCAGAAGAAAAAACCAAACAAGATTTTATACCGTTTATTTGCCGTTTTTGCTATTCGGGAGGGAATCTATCATGTAGCTAAGGACTCCGTGCTTGAGGTCCAGGCAGCGGAGGCTGTTTTTGAAGGAACCCTTGAAGCGGCCGGATTGTCACAACAGTTAAGCTTTCAACCACAGATTGTCACGGCAGCTGCAAACTCCTTAGGAGTATCGCCGACAGTGGGTGTATCTACCGCTATTGTGGGAGTGGGGGCAGCTGCAGTGGGACTGGGACTTTCTCTCATTCCTCCCGGATTACTGTCGGTACAGGTAAACGAGACAGATAGGTTTACCAATGAAGCTGTTGTGATTGCAGCCACAGTAAAACAGGCGGACAGTCTAAAGGAGTTTTATGCCACCCTTGAAGAAACAGATGAGAAAATCAAAGGAACTGCCACAGAAAATAATGTTATTCAGTTTAAGGTTGATAAAAACGGCAGCTATACCATTCATCTTATAGGGTCTAATGAAAAGGAAACCAATGCACAGGTAAGAGTATCCCGTATTGATCAGGAGCTGCCGGTTATTCAAAGCTATACTTACGATCAGGAGAAAATAACGATTTATGTAAACGACAACCTATCCGGAATAGATTATAGCTCGATTTATGGCAAGTATCCTGATGGAACCACAATTTATCCTACGGAAATCGATGAAGGGGAGGGAAAGATTTGTTTTGCTTTCCCGGAAAAGGATTTTAAGCTGTATATGAAAGATTTGGCAGGTAATGAGTCTGTAGACAGAATAGAGGTATATGTGGAATAGCCTGATGGCTACCCCACAGCTAAAATGGACCTTCGTTGATTCTGGCTTATTCTACAAATCGTTCGATTCGATGTACAGATTCGTTGCCGGCTAAATCTCTAAGATATAGCTTAAAATCATCCTGTGGAAAGGGAAAGATAAGCTTTCCGGCCTTTTCATCTATTTCAAGAGGAAGAATAGTTGTACCTTTCGCAGTTATTCCGTAGATAGAAGCATAATCTATACCGGAAAGATCATCTTTGGCATAAAGAATTAAGCTATCCTGAGTGTAGGCATAGTTTTTAATAATAGCACTTTTTCGATCAATACAGGATATAGTAAGCTGAGCACTGGTCTCTTTTTGGTTGGAAGTAACAGCATAAAGAGTGTAGCTGCCATTTTCATGTATGATGAAGTGAATAATATTATCTTCTTCAAGGGTACCGGATAAAATCTGACCACTATCATCGGAAATGGCATAAAATTTTTGCAGCTTATTCAAATGAGTATTTACTTTTGCTGTAACAGTAATAGCCTCATTGGTGAAAGCAGATTCCGGGCTGTTACTCGTTATTGAGACAAAAGCAGGCGGAAGAAAATAAAGGATACCTGCAATTACAGCAGAGGTACATACTCCCAGAAAGGCACTTTTAACCGAAAGGGGTAAGGTGGATTTTGTCGGTAAGGCTGCAGCCTGTGGGTTAAAATCCAGGTTGGGAAGATCGGCTGCAGTAATCACGTTTTCAAAAACGGTATCGGCTGCATGTACCTGGAGTACAGAAACTTTGGCAGAATAAACCAATGCCTGCCGAATAGCAAAGGCAACAAATAAATGGAACAAAATATCGCTCCTCCTTTCTTTCTGAATTGCGCTTTTCAGCAGTCGACGCGCAGTATTAAGGCGGCTTTTAACGGTTCCTTCAGGAATATTCATGACGATTGCAATCTGGCTGACCTTTAAATCCTCAAAGTATTTCAGGATTAATACAGAGCGGTGTTCGGAATCCAGAGTATCAATCATGGATGCAAGAAATTCAGTTCTTGAGGCTCGCATCATATGCTCCTCAGGACAGGCTTCTATCTTTTGCTCAGAAATAGAAAGAATAAACTCATTATCTACGGTTTTTGTTTTATTTTTCTGCAGCATACGGAGGCAGATATTGTAGGCAATCTTATTCATCCATGCTATAAATAGCTTATCTTCCTCCAGGGAGTGAATGTTAGTTAATATTTTGATGTACGTTTCTTGTAAGGCATCTTGTGCATCTTCTTGGTCTCTTAACAGGGAGATACAGAGAAAATACAGTTTTTGATAGGTAAGCTCATACAATCGAGTAAAGGCATAATCATCTCCCTGTTTGATTCGCCGCACTAAAGCAGAGAGCTTTGCATAATCATGTTTCATATTTACACTTTCTCCTTCTATATTAGTTAAAGATAAGTAAAATAAAGATAAGGTTCATTTTTTTTTAAAATTTTAAAAATATTTTACTCGATATCTAACATACAGGAAAAAAGAAATTAAAAAAAGTACCAAAATAAATGAACCAATTTTGAACGGCCTGTATCTTCTGTATTATAAATGTCTGAAAGGAAGAAAAATTAACCTTCAGATGAAAACACAAAATACATTAAAGGAGGATGTATCATGGTGAAAGCATTTACAAAAAAGAAACACTTTACATCAGTCAGAATAATTTCCCTATCGTTGGCTGTTGTAATGGTGTTATACTCGTTGCTTTCTACTTCTGTGTTTGCTACAGGAGAAAAAGGAAGAAAGGTGACGGCAGCTTTTACTTCCGTTAAAGAGGAAGGAATGGAAAGAATTACAATTACTGCCAGTCCGCTAGAGGATACTGTTATTATCAAAGGTATCGAATTACCTGACGGGGCCTATGTAGAGGGAACAGAGGCAAGTTTTATAGCTACTGAGAATGGGAAATGGACTTTTATTGTTCATTATGATGAGCAGCTTGATACAGCTATGCCGGTAGAAGAAGTAAGCACTCAGGAAGCCACCACTGAAGAGGAAATAACAGAGGAGGCTGTGACCGAGGAGGAAACAGTCAATGTAGAGGAAGCTGTAACTTGGGAGACTCCGATTACAGAAAATATTGAGCCAGAAGAAGTATTGGATACGGGAGCTGTAGAAACTGAAGAATTACCTGTGCCTGAAACATCAGAAGAGGTAGTTGAAGCAGAAGAAGTAGAAGAAGCAGAAGAAGCTTCGGTAGAAGATGAGATGCCGATAGTAGAAGAAGCCCCTGCAGCAAAAGAGGCAGAAGTACCTGCTGTGGCTCATGTGTCTTCCATGGAAAAGGGCGTTTCCCTGATTTTCGGAGTATATGCAGCAGAGCTTGAGGAAGAAGCTGATAACAATGAGGTATTGATTGAGAGTGGTGCTGAGACCTTTAGCTTTTCCGTAAATTCAATTGATACACCATCGGTTA
>JBJELS010000228.1:0-1731 GCA_051879275.1 Lachnospiraceae bacterium | reverse complement strand
ATTTGACTGAAGCCTGGGTAGCCTCCTATCAGCAGGAATATTACTATAATTTGAATTTGGCTGAAAACCGGGAAATCACTTTGGAAGAGCTTCTGGGTTCTGATTATGTGCGGATCGCGAATGAGAGTATCCTGTCTCAGATGGATGAGAGGATGGCGGAAAATGAAGATTACGTTTACTGGGGAAGCCGAAAGGATGATGATGATATAGATATGGGAGGCTTCACTACGGTAGATGAGAATACAACCTTTTATATTAACGAGGCAGGAAATCCTGTAATTACGTTTGCCAAATATGAGGTGGCTCCCGGCTTTATGGGAGTACAGGAGTTTGAAATAGAAAGATAATTTCATAAGAACAAATGAAGAAAAAGGCACCTGGTGGGTGCCTTTTTCTGTAATCAATCCGTAAAATTATCGAAATATCCCTGAACCAGGATAATCGGGGTTCCCTTATCTCCGGAGCCACTGGTCAGGTCACATAAGGAGCCCAGCAAATCCGTCAGCTGTCGGGGAGTAGTACCCTGAGAAGCCATATTTCCTACCAGATTAGCTTCCTTTTCTCTGATACTTCTTGAAATTGCTTCCTTTAATTCTTCCCCTCTCAAATCTGAAAAATCATTATCAGCCAGATATTTTAACTTTAATTCATTGGGAGTGCCGATCAGTCCATTGGTAAAAGCAGGGGAAACTACCGGATCGGCCAGTTCCCAGATTTTTCCCTGTGGATCCTTGAAAGCACCGTCACCATAGACCATGACCTCTACATTCTTTCCGGTCAGCTTCCTGATTTCATTTTGTATGGATTCTACCAGATCCTGGCATTCTCTTGGGAACAGCTTTACCTTGTCTTCAGTGGATTTATTTGAACCCAGCAGGCCATATTTTGCATTGTAGCCGCTTCCGTTAACCGGAGAAGTAAGAATATCGTCCATACCACAGACTATTTTTGCACCGGCTTCGGTTAAAAGGCGCTTGGTACGCCTGCGTGTGTGGATATCGCAGGTCAGCACGCAATCACTGTAGTTTAAAATGGTTTTTGCCTGATTACTGAAAATAATTTCTACTTCAGCACCGGCTTCCTGAATAATATCCGAATAGTATTCCACATAATCCACACCGGTAAATTCATGCCTGTTCTCGCCAAACAGCTCCCGATATTTTTCTAAAGTAAGTACATCGCTGTAAGGGTTAATGCCGGCATCATCCAGCTGATCATAGGTTAGCAGGGCATTGCCCACTTCATCACTGGGATAGCTTAACATCAGGACTACTTTTTTAGCCCCCATGGCAATACCTTTTAAGCAGATTGCGAAGCGATTGCGGGAAAGAATCGGGAAAATAACACCGATGGTTCCTCCGCCTAATTTTGCCCTGACATCATCAGCAATATCTTCAACAGTGGCATAGTTACCCTGAGAACGGGCAACGATAGATTCGGTTAAAGCAATTACATCCTTATCTCTTAATGAAAAAGGCTCACTTTCTGCTGCTTCCATTATGCTGGTAACAGCAATATCAACCAGATTATCTCCTTCCCGGATAATGGGACAGCGGATACCTCTTGAAACAGTACCTACCTTTCTTTCCATAATGATTTACCTCACCTTTCCTTATGGGATGAAAATTGATAACAATCGGGACTTTAGCCCGGCAAAGTCCATTATACATATCCCTGTATAATCTTGCAACAAAAACTGTATAAACTGTCATAATCACCAATAATTTTATT
>JBJELS010000227.1:0-7877 GCA_051879275.1 Lachnospiraceae bacterium | reverse complement strand
AGCGGAATTATTTCCCAAGAGCGGCTGCAAGAGGCACTGACACGTATTCTTGCTTTGAAAGCCCATATGGGTCTTCATCGAAAAAAGCCAAAGCAGCTGGTTCCGTCGGAGGAAATCATGCTTCGGGAGCTTCAAAAACCGGAGTATCTTAAGGTACAAAAGGCCATTAGCGAAAGAGGAATTACGCTGGTCAAGTATAAAGATAAGGAGGTACTTCCTCTGACACCCAAACGCTACAAGCGTATTATGCTGGTGCATGTGAAGGGAGCTGAAAGCGGTATGACGGCTCTGATGAAGGCTGTGGGGATGAGTGGAGGAATCCCCGTTGAGCTGCTGCAAAAAAAGCTTAGAGAAAAGGGCTTTGAGGTTTTTGTCTATGAGAATCCTCTGGAAAAGCTGAGGTACCAGGCAGAAGCAGGAGAGAAACCGGATTTCAATGAGTTTTTTGCAGGTAAAAGTGCAGTTGAAGATTTTACTGCCCAGATGGATTTGGTGATTACCCTTTGCGATGTGGCACAGGGAAGACCCTGTTTCGGTCTCTCCAAGGGAGGCGGTGAGATTCCCTGGTATGTGTTTGAAGTGCCGGTAATTGTCATTGGCTGTGAGTCTCCCGTTATACTGGCAGATATTCCACAGGCTCGCACCTATATCAATATCTACGATACGAAAGAGACAACGTTGGATGTATTTAAAGAAAAATAAAGGAGGGATTAATAATGGAAAATATAATTACAGTTACTTTTAAAGAAGAGGGAGATGCCTACAGAGCATTTTCTGAATTGAAGAGGGATATGGTAAATACATCCTGTACCATTACCCAGATGGCACTGGTTAAGAAAAAGAATGGCCAGATTATTACCTGCGAAGGCTTCGATACTGGAATCACAACGACTGATGATACCTACAAAGGCGGTTTAATCGGAATGCTTGTGGGAATACTGGGCGGGCCGCTGGGAATGCTGCTGGGTGGCTCCGTAGGTGCATTGATTGGAACCGCCATCGATTCCAATGACAGTAATAATAATCTTTCTCTGATTGAAGAAGTAAGCCGGAAATTAAATGAAGATGAGGTGGCTCTGGTGGCATTAGTCATGGAGACAGGAGGAGAGATGCTTGATGCCCGATTGGAGCCTTATCAGGCGACTATTCTTCGACAGGATGCAGCAGCTGTGGCGCAGGAGATCGAGGAAGCCAAAAAGCTACAGAAGGAAATGGAGACAGAAGCAAGAGCCAGGCTTCGGGAGACGAAAAAAGAGGAAAAAAAGCAGGAGATTGAAGATAAACGACAAAAGATACGCACAGAGATCGAAGCCTTCAGGAATCGTTTTAATACCAAAAACTAAAAGGGAAAAGTTAAGATACAGCAGCTGCATTTCACAAAAAACACTTGACTTTATTGGTTTAAAGTTATATAGTGAAAAAGCTATAAGGATACAAATAATGAGGATTATGGCATAAGGGAGGAAAACACAATATGAAGATCAAAAAAACAGCAGCCCTTTTAATGGCAGCAATCTTAACTTTATCTGTGACAGCCTGTGGCAATAAGCAAAATACCGCGGCTGACACAACACCAGATATCAATACTTCGGAAGCGGCAGAGACCACAGAGGGTAATGGTGAAACAACAGCAGCAGAGGGACAGGTATATAACGTAGGTATCTGCCAGCTGGTACAGCATGAAGCACTGGATGCAGCTACCCAGGGCTTTAAGGATGCATTGGTAGAGATTTTAGGTGAATCCGTCGTATTTGATGAGCAGAACGCTTCCAACGATCCGGCCACCTGTGCCACGATTGTAAACCAGTTTGTGGCTAACAAGGTGGATTTGATTATGGCCAATGCTACTCCGGCTTTGCAGGCAGCAGTAGCTTCTACGGCAGATATTCCCATTGTAGCTACTTCCATTACCGATTATGCTACGGCATTGGACATCAGTGATTGGACAGGAACCACAGTAATCAATGTTACGGGTACAGCCGACCTGGCTCCTCTGGCTGATCAGGCAGCTATGATTAAGGAGCTTGTGCCGGATGCGAAAAAGGTAGGTATCCTTTATTGCTCCGCAGAGCCCAACTCCAAATACCAGTCAGGTGTGGTGACGGCTGAGCTGGAGGCTATGGGGCTTGAAGTAGAAGAATTTACCTTTGCTGACTCCAATGACGTTATGTTGGTTACCCAGACAGCAGCAAATAACAGCGATGTGATCTATATCCCTACGGATAATACGGCAGCCTCCAATGTGGAGATTATCAACAGCGTGGCAGAGCCTGCAGGCATTCCCATTATTGCTGGTGAAGAGGGTATTTGTAAGGGCTGTGGTATTGCTACCCTGTCTATTGACTACTACAGCATCGGATACAGAGCCGGGGAAATGGCAGCCGATATTCTGGTAAATGGTGCGGACCCTGCTTTTATGGAAATCGATTTTGCAACAGAGCTGACTAAAAAAGCTATGGTAAGCCGTTGTGAAACCCTGGGAATTGCCGTTCCCGGCGAATATGAGGCAATTGCAGAATAAATTTAGTTGACCTTAAGCATAAAATATGACAGAATGGAATAGCATCCGGTGTTTCCGCATCGGATGCTATTGATGTAATATGGGCCGTTTATCGGCATACCAGAAAATACGAGAAGGGAAAAGAAAAGAATGAGTGGATTTTTGAATGCTTTGCCCGGTGCCGCGGCTCAGGGAATAATTTGGGGAATTATGGCTATCGGGGTTTATATTACCTATAAGATTCTGGATATAGCCGATTTAACTGTAGATGGCAGCTTCGGTACGGGAGGTGCGGTTCTGGTTATGTGTATGACTGGCGGAATGGGGATTCCCCTATCCATGCTTCTTGCCTTTGTGGCAGGCTGCCTTACCGGACTGGTTACCGGAATATTACATACCAAATTTGGGATTCCAGCCATCCTTGCAGGTATTCTGACCCAGCTGGGACTATATTCCGTTAATCTGAGAATTTTGGGTGGGGCCAATCTGGCCTTATCCAATCGAAAATATAAGCTTTTGGTGAACTTGATGGATGTCTATTCCTCACTGGTTATCTGTATTATTTTTGCCCTGGTGATTATCGCCGTTTTGTACTGGTTTTTTGGTACCGAGCTGGGGCATTCCCTGAGAGCTACCGGCTGTAATGCGGCAATGGCACGGGCAAACGGAATCAATACCGGCAGGAATCAGGTCATTGCCATCATTCTTTCTAACGGTCTTGTGGCCCTTTCCGGAGCACTGACTGCTCAATGGAATGGAAATGCTGATGTGAGTATGGGCCGTGGGGCAATCGTAATCGGTCTGGCTGCAGTAATCATCGGGGAGGTTATTTTCGGGAAGATTTTCAAAAATTTTGCTCTTAGACTGGTAGGAGTAGTCTTGGGTGGTGTGGTATATTACTGGGTAATTACACTGGTACTCAATCTGGGTCTGAATGCCAATGACTTAAAGCTGCTTTCAGCAGCGGTGGTAGCCGTATTTCTGGCTATTCCCTACTGGAAGAAAACCTGGTCTGAGAATCGAATTAAGCCTGTAAAGGAGGGAGAAGAAAATGCTGGTAATTAAAAATGTATACAAGACCTTTAATGCAGGTACAATTAATGAGAAAAAAGCGCTTCAGAATCTGAACCTGACCTTGAATGACGGAGATTTTGTGACCGTAATCGGAGGAAACGGAGCGGGAAAGTCCACCATGCTGAATATGATTGCAGGAGTTTATCCCGTAGACAGCGGAAGCATTACCATTAACGGGACTGATGTTACCGGAATGAAAGAGCATGTACGGGCAAAATATCTGGGGAGAGTTTTCCAGGACCCTATGATGGGGACGGCTGCAGATATGTGGATTGAGGAGAATATGGCTCTGGCCCTGAGAAGAGGGCAGAGGAGAGGACTTCGCTGGGCCATTACCGGTAAGGAAAGGGAAGAGTTTAAGGAGCTTTTGAAGGAATTGGAGCTGGGACTGGAAAACCGCCTTTCCACCAAGGTGGGTCTTTTATCCGGTGGACAGCGTCAGGCGCTTACCCTGTTAATGGCAACTATGAAACGTCCGGATTTACTGCTTTTGGATGAGCACACGGCAGCCTTGGATCCGAAAACAGCATCCAGAGTGCTTGAGCTTACAGATAAGCTGATTAAGGAGGAGGGACTTACCGCCCTGATGATTACCCATAATATGCGGGATGCCATACACTATGGCAACCGTCTGATTATGATGAACGAGGGGAGTATTATTCTGGACATCAGCGGAGAAGAGAAGAAAAAACTGACCGTAGAGGACCTTCTGACTGCTTTCAGCAGACTGAGCGGTAGTGAATTTGTTAATGACAGAGCCCTTTTATCCAAATAAAATAAGACTGCTGTAAAGGGAAAGCCTGCAGCAGTCTTTTCTTATTTTTTATAAAAATAAATCGTTTTCTGCTGTAGAAGAATGGGGAAAAGAAATTGATGAACAGGAATAATTATACTTGCATAGCGATAGAATTTAGTGTATAAGTGAAAATAGTCCGTTCCGGAAAAGAGGACGGAAAGGAAGAAAATGCTGTATCAAAGCAGAATGCGAGGAAGAAATGGCAAAGTATTTGGTAATCGTGGAATCCCCGGCAAAGGTAAAGACCATCAAGAAGTTTTTGGGAAGTAATTATGAGGTTATGGCCAGCAACGGCCATGTACGGGATTTACCCAAAAGCAGTCTGGGAATAGATGTGGAACATGACTATGAGCCTAAGTATATTACGATCCGCGGAAAGGGAGATATATTGGCGGGACTGCGTAAAGAGGTGAAAAAAGCGGAGAAGATTTATCTGGCAACGGACCCTGACCGTGAGGGAGAGGCCATATCCTGGCATTTATATAAGGCATTGAAGCTGGAAGATAAAAAGGTATATCGAATCACCTTTAATGAAATTACCAAGACAGCAGTTAAGGAATCTCTTAAGCATGCTAAAGAGATTAATATGAATCTGGTGGATGCCCAACAGGCAAGGCGCTGTCTGGATCGTATGGTGGGCTATCGGATATCCCCCTTACTGTGGGCCAAGGTAAAACGGGGCTTAAGTGCAGGCAGGGTACAGTCGGTCGCCCTGAGAATTATCTGCGACAGAGAGGAAGAAATAAACGCCTTTATTCCGGAGGAATACTGGACACTTGATGCCGCCCTTCTGGCCAGGGGGGAGAAAAAGCCGGTGACAGCCAGATTCCAGGGAAAGAAAAAGGAAAAGCTGGAGCTGAAAACGAAGAGTGACGTGGAACAAATTGAGCGGGAGATTCAATCTGCTGAATTTAAGGTAGAAGAGGTGAAGAAAGGGGAAAGACACAAAAAGCCGCCGTTGCCCTTTACCACCTCTACCCTGCAGCAGGAAGCCAGTAAGGCCCTGAACTTTTCCACACAAAAGACTATGAGACTGGCACAGCAGCTTTACGAGGGCATTGATCTTAAGGGTAACGGTACCGTGGGTCTGATTACCTATCTGCGTACCGATTCTACCCGTATTTCCCGGGAAGCCGGGCAGCAGGCAAAAGAGTACATCATAAGCCAGTACGGAGAAGCCTATGCAGGAGCAGAAGATGAGGATAAGAAGGAATCTAAGAAAATTCAGGATGCTCATGAGGCTATCCGTCCTACAGACATTACCAGAACTCCCGTAGTGGTAAAGGAATCCCTTTCCCGGGATCAGTTCAGACTCTATCAGCTGATTTGGAAGAGATTTCTGGCCAGCCGGATGAGTGCAGCGGTGTATGAGACCGTAGCGGTGAAAATAGGAGCGGCAGATTACCGCTTCAGTCTGTCCGCAGGCAAAATCAAATTTGAAGGCTTCCGCAGTGTCTATATTCAGGAGGAGGAAGAGAAAGAGGAAAGCAATCTTCTCTTAAAGAATCTGGAGCAGGGAGATGTCCTGACCTTATCGGAGCTGATTCCCAAGCAGCACTTTACCCAGCCGGTGGCCCATTACACGGAAGCCTCTCTGGTCAGCGCCCTGGAGGAGCAGGGAATCGGACGTCCCAGTACCTATGCACCCACCATTACCACTATTCTTGCCAGAAGATATGTGGTAAAGGAAAATAAAAATCTCTATGTAACGGAGCTGGGAGAAGTGGTTAACCAGATGATGAAGGAGGCCTTTCCTTCCATTGTGGACGTCCATTTCACTGCCAACATGGAAATGCTTCTGGATGGTGTAGAAGAAGGAGCGGTCAACTGGAAAACCATTATTGAGAATTTTTACCCGGATTTGGAGGAAGCGGTACAAAAGGCGGAAAAGGAACTGGAAGAGGTGGAAATCAAGGAGGAGTATTCCGGCGAGGACTGCGAGCTTTGCGGTCGGCCCATGTACATCAAATACGGTCCTCATGGCCGTTTCCAGGCCTGCTCAGGCTTTCCAGAGTGCCGAAATACCAAGCCCTATTATGAAAAAATCGGGGTACAGTGCCCTAAATGTGGTAAGGATATTGTCCTGAAAAAAACGAAAAAGGGAAGAAGATACTACGGCTGTATAGACAATCCTGAATGTGATTTTATGGTTTGGCAGAAGCCCTCCGGATATATCTGTGAAAAATGCGGCAGTGTTCTTTTGGAAAAAGGGAATAAACTGGTCTGTGCAAATGAAAATTGCGGAAATATTATAGACAAAAAATAAAGTTGCAATTAATTTACAGATAATTTTGCAAAAATATTGCTATTTAACAAATAGTATGCTATACTATTCCGAAGCAGGCATGAGTTTTGTCTTTGGAGGATGGAATATGAGCAGTATACAATTATTGGATAAGACCAGAAAGATCGGTGAATTATTGCACAATAACAGCTCCAGTAAGGTTGTCTTTAATGATATTTGCAGAGTGATGAAGGATATCCTTGAATCCAATGTGCTGGTATTGAGCCGTAAGGGAAAGGTTCTGGGAGTGGATTACAGCACACAGGTGGAACCGATTCAGGAATTGATCAGTGATAAGGTGGGAGGCTTTGTGGATCCCCTTCTGAATGAAAGGATGCTGGCTGTCTTATCCACCAAGGAGAATGTTAATTTGGCTACGTTGGGCTTTGAATATACAGACCTGCAGAAATATACCGCAATTATTGCTCCTATCGAGATTGCCGGTGAACGTCTGGGAACCCTGTTTTTGTACAAGGCCGGCAGATTTTATGATATTGATGATATTATTCTGTGTGAGTACGGTACTACCGTTGTAGGACTGGAGATGCTAAGAGCAGTGAATGAAGAGAATGCAGAGGAGAACCGTAAGGTGGCAGTGATTCATTCCGCTATAGGAACTCTGTCCTATTCCGAAATGGAAGCGATTGTCCATATTTTTGAAGAACTGGATGGAATGGAAGGGATTCTGGTGGCCAGTAAAATTGCTGACCGGGTGGGAATTACCCGTTCGGTTATCGTCAATGCCCTGCGAAAGTTCGAAAGTGCGGGAGTGATTGAGTCGCGTTCTTCGGGAATGAAGGGAACCTATATCAAGGTACTGAATGATTCCGTCTATGAGGAAATTGATAAGCTGAGAGATAAAATTAAAAAGGGATAGGACAAACCTCTGGTTTGGGTAAAAGCACTGGTGTACAGAAGCCGTATAGCTCCTCTGACAGGGTGCTTTTTTCATGTAAAAAACGGTTTTTATGAAAGAATAAAAAAAGGTTCGCACAAATTTTGTGTAATTTTTTTGTAATTTTATGTCAAAAATGGCTTGTGTTTTTGTATAAATAAACTATAATAAAAGATAGTGTAAAATCATGTTTTAATGTAGAGCATTGTTGTCTATATTGAAGAATGGAGGCTAGGATGATACAGTCGAATGCGTTTGATTACATTAATGTATTGGATAAGGCCGCAGATGCTGCCTGGCTGAGAAATGATGCCATTTCCAATAATAT
>JBJELS010000226.1:0-1753 GCA_051879275.1 Lachnospiraceae bacterium | reverse complement strand
GCTCTATTCTCCGCCGGGAGGCGAGAAGTATGAGCTGATTGCCAGCACTGCTTTAAGGACGTTGATGCGTCTGGTGGATCAGGATATCTGGCTGAAAAGCATTACCTTGACTTCCTCCTGGGAAACCCAGAAAGGGGCTTTTCAGCAGGTCAGTGGAAGAAAAGGCTTTTCCAGTGGTCTGGTGGGAATACAGGACACCCTTGCACCCATTGCCTGTGTTTTCGGTGAAGAACATTTTATGGCAGTTGAAGAGGATGCTCTGGATGCCATAGGTGAACTGGTTAACTGCATCAATGGTCTGGTGGTTACCAATATAAGTAATACTGATGAGGAGGGAACGGATCTTGAATTATGTCCTCCTTACTTCTCTCAGGAAATCAACCGGGTGGAGGCAAAGGAATTTATGGTTATTTCCATGGAAATACTGAGGCAGAATGTGGATTTTGTAATTTCCCTTAATGAAGAATTGGGTATTGTATAGGGGGCATATATATGGCAAATATTTTGATTGTAGATGACTCCAGAACATCCAGAAAAATATTAAGAAAGATATTGGAAAAAGGCGGACATACAATTATTGGTGAAGCTACAAACGGAGAAGAAGGGTATTTGGAATATACAAAACTGAAACCGGATGTAGTTACTATGGACATTACCATGCCGAAGATGGATGGAATTGAGGCATTGCAGCTGATTCGTAAATTTGATGAACATGCTGTTGTGATTATGATTACAGCTGCCGGACAAAAGGAAAAAATGCTGCAGGCAATTAAATACGGAGCCAGTGATTTTATTGCAAAGCCATATGAAGGCAGTGATGTTCTTCAGGTAATTCAAAAGTTTATCGGTGAATAGAAGGAAGGAACGGCAATGGTTTCCATAAAGGATGTTGCCAGGCAGGCAGGAGTGGCTATTTCTACTGTTTCCAAGGTGCTGAATAATTATCCTAATATTAGTGAAGCCACCAGAAAGCGAGTGAATCAGGCAGTAGAGGAGTTGAATTTTGTCCCAAATTCCGTTGCGGCAGCCTTGTCCTCAAAGCAGGCAGGCAGAGTGGCTTTGATGATTGATTTGAATGTGAAAACACAGGCCATTGATGAAATGGCTATGAGATATATTTCCGGTGCGATTACCAGGGCAATGGAGCTGAATCTGGATGTAACAACGATTTTTGCCTTTATGTTTCAGGATAAAAGCACAGAGGAGTTAATCCGTTATCTGCAGTCACAAAGTATTACAGGTGTTATTATTTATGGGGCTGCAGAAGATGATCCTATCCTTCGGGAAATGATTTTGGGAGAAAGGTTCAAATGTGTCATCGTGGATGCCGAACAGGTTGGTAAGTCTACGTCATCCATAAGCATTAACCAGACAGAAGCCCAATATGAGGTGGCAAAGAAAATGCTGGAGGAATCCCTGGGAAAGATAATTCCGGGAAAGAAAATCCTGTATATAAGCGGAGATAAAAACAGCTATGTAACGAAGAGTCGTCTTGTCGGAATGGAAAAGCTTGCAGAAGAAATGGAGCTGGAGCTGATGGTGGAATATGCAGACTTTTCGGAAAAAAGTGCCTGTGAGATTACCGGACGGCAGGGGAGAAAGGCAGATGCCATCGTTTGTGCCTCAGACTTGATGGCCATAGGAGCAAAAAACACGTTAAGAGAAATGAACCTTGACAAACCCATTTGCGGCTTTGATGGTATTTCTCTTATGGCCTATGCAGGACAGGGGATGTATACCGTAAGACAGAATT
>JBJELS010000225.1:0-8052 GCA_051879275.1 Lachnospiraceae bacterium | reverse complement strand
CCAGCTCTCTGGTGGGTTGATCTGCCCGTAAGCCCTCAATGCCCAGACGATCCAGAAGCTTCTGTGCCTCACTCATCAGCTTGCCCTTATTTACAAAGGGGCCGCTGGAAAACATCTTTTCATGTCCCAGAAAAATATTTTCCGCCACTGTAATGTTGGCAATAGTGCCGGCTTCCTGTACAATCATTCCGATTCCGTGAGCCTGGGCCTCCAGCATGCTTCCCGGCTTCCATGTCTCTCCCTTGTAAAGAATTTCCCCTCGGGTTGCCTCCTGCATTCCGGCAATAATGGAAGAAACGGTGGACTTTCCGCTGCCGTTCTCTCCAATCAGTCCATAGACATTGCCCCGTTCCAGAGAGAAGGAAACGTTATTTAGTGCGATGGTTACGCCAAAATTCTTATCCACGCCGCAGACTTCCAACAGTATCTCTTTTTTCGTCATCCGTTCCGCACCCTCCTGTCTCAAAATTGTTATCATTTTACTGCGATATAATCCTCATTAACACTTTGTTTAGTGCTATATTTATAAAATAACAACTATTTCAGAAAATGTATATTGCAATTTATACAAAAGCATATTGCATTTTTTCCAAATCCATGTTAATAATAAAATATGGGATATGACTTAAGAGAGAATTACTATACATTTAAACATATGTCCGATAAGAATCCGGAAAATAACCCGGATCTTTACACGGAACATTTTCATACCTCCTACGAGCTGTTATATTTTCTCAAGGGCAGTGGAAACTTTATTATCCAGCACAGCAGCTATAACCTTAAACCCCATACTCTGCTGGTAATCAGACCGGGAGTTTACCATAACCTTTTACTAAGCTCCGGCAGTCCCTACGAACGTATCGTCCTGCGTTTTAATGAGATGGATATACCCGAGGCTCTGCGGGAACAGATGGGAACAGTTGGAGGGGTATATAACGTGGGCGGAACCCGGCTGTCAGAGGAGCTGCTTCGCCTGGCTGTTCTTCATGAAGAGATTCCCCAGGATATTGTTCTTCCCATTTTTAAAAGTCAGCTTAACGTCATCATTGCCTATCTCTGCCAGTGTTCAAAACGCAGCCTTAATGCCAGTTATCAGGATGAGGATGTCCGGCGAATTATTGCTTATATTAACGAAAATCTCACACAGATTCAGTCCATGGAGCAGATCTGCAGTGATCTGCATATGTCCAAGTCTCTGCTGCAGAAACGGTTTTATGAGCATCTGAAGGCTCCTGTCATGTCCTATGTCAGAACCCAGAAATGTATGCTGGCTGAGTCCCTGCTGCGTAAAGGGATTCCTGCCACATCAGTCTATCTTCAATGCGGTTTTAATGACTACTCCTCCTTTTATCGGGCTTATGTTAAGGTTTTTTGTCATTCTCCTACCAAGAGCTGAAAAGGGGAAAACATCAATCGTGGTCTGGTTTATGTTATTGAAAGAGTCCCAGGACAGCGTACCGTCCTGAGACCCTTTCATTTGTTTATGTTTTAGGAATTATTTTTACTTTTTCTTGATTTTGTTTAGTTGATCGTTCAGGTCAAGGAGCTGTTCTTTGGTAATTTCCATGTTCATCATACTACTTGCCATATTGATAGCACGTAGGAGGCTAAAGCCGTTCATCATCTGCATCATGTTGTCGTTCAGTTCAAAACCTGCTGCCTCAGACTTACCGCTCTCACCCTTTTTCATGGACTTCATCATATTATCCATGATACCCATCATCAAGAGTTTGCCCTTTGTGGTATTCATAATATCCCCGATAGTATCGTTGATGGAAAGATATCCCTCCACCTCTGTGATATCAAACCAGTTTAAGATGGCACCCACTTCTCTTAAGATGTAGTCCTCATTAGGCTCATCCACCTTCTTGATTATACTCTCATCTCTGCAAGTTCTTGCCACAGCGACCAAGGTTGATTCTCCGGAATTTGGAACTTCAAAGTAGAAGAAATGCTCCGGAGATTCCTGTATTCCAAGGCTCTCGCCATTTACAAAGAGTTCAACAGATGGCTGATTAGAATATACAGTAACCTTAGTTACATCCTCCACCCTGTCTACATAGCGTTTGCCACAGATATGAACAAACGGATCCGCAGAAAGCCATGCCTTGTATGCATAGAAGGAATCCTTCTTGTACTTGCGGTCAAAGGTTACCAAACCCTTGTGGTTCTGCCCATTCTCGCCACCCTCAGCTCTGGCATCTGCACCAAAATCAAACATATTCCAAACATGAGTTGCCCACAGATAATCTCTGGTAAACAACTGCTTAATTAACTCTTCATGGTAGTATGCCTGATATTCCTCTGTGTAGTCACCCTGCTTTGGATTGGATGTATGCCAGTTCAACGCCTCACATCCATACTCTGACATTCCAACCGGAATGCTTGGATACTTCTTGTGGAAGCCATCCAGCCAAGGGCCATTCATAGAGGTATCTCCACCATACCATCCAAAATAGTGATTCCATGAAACAGTATCAGGAATCTGGATGTATGGATCATCCTGACTGCACATAGACACTATTGCCATAGTTGTCAATCTGGTCTTATCCATCTTGTGACACAAATCGTTCAGATCGCTGTGATTCTTCAACAGAGCTGAATCTGCTGCCCCTCCCATAGTAATCTCATTAGACAATCCCCATACTACGATAGATGGGTGATTGTAATTCTGTGCTATCAATTCTGTCATCTGAGACATAGTGTTTTCATATCCATTTGCCAAAGGCTGTGAGATAAATGGAATCTCAGCCCAGATTACGAAGCCCTTAGCATCACATAAATCATAGAAGTACTGATCATGCTGATAATGTGCCAACCGAATCGTTGTAGCACCAACTTCCATAATCAAATCGATATCTTCCTCGTGATGCTCCGGCAAAAGAGCATTACCAATACCCCAGCGATCCTGATGTCTTGATACGCCTCGAAGTGCATAAGGCTCACCATTTAAAATGAATCCCTTCTCCGGATGAATCTCAAAGGTACGGCAGCCAAAGGTTGTCTCCACCTTATCGTTCTCTACATCGCCATCTTTCATCACTACAACCGCACGATAGAGATATGGGTTCTTTCTTCCATGCCAGCGAACAACTTCAGGAATTTCCAAAGTCACCAACTTGTCTGCTGTGTCAGCAGAAGCTACAACTATTCCCTCAGCATCCAGAATCTCATAGTGATATACCTTACCATCGGCTTCAGCATTTGCATAAACCTCAATCTCGACCTTAGCACTTTCCTTCTCAGGCATCGCCTCTCCAATGGAAAGATTTGCAAGCTCCGGGGTCACCTTGATACCCGGGGCTCCGTAGTAGTCCAAATCAAAGTGTGCCGCATCAACACCAATAGCATATACATTACGATACATACCGCCATAGAAGGTGAAGTCAGCCATCTGTGGATATACATGGTCATTAGCTGCATTATCTACAGCTACAACAATCTCATTGTCATCTGCAAGTGCTTCTGTAATATCCACTCTCCATGTAGAATATCCACCATCATGAGAAGCTAATTCTTTTCCGTTTACTGTGACAGTTGCAGAGGAGTTGGTTCCTCTAAACTCCAGGTAAACCCTCTCACCTGCCGGCAAATCTGCCTTTGCAATTTTCTTTACATAGTAGCATATGCCACGATAGTAGTCATTACCGCCATCCTGTCCGTCCACGCTATTCCAACAATGTGGAATAGTAACCTTCTCTATCTCTACGGTTCCCGGAGTTTCTTTGCTAAATAGCCAATCCTGGTTCAAAGAAGTCACGTTACGCATTTTAAAATTCCTCCTGAATAATTTCTTTTAATAAAGTCCTGTATATCATCAATTACTGATTGTGCTTTTCTTTCAAAAGTGCAATGTTCTCATCAATCTGCTTCTTGTGAAGTGGATACCAGAACCATCTTCACGAACACCATTCTTAAGCTCAGAGTAATCGATAACGTCTATAATTAATGCCCAACATACCATGGAGAATACACCGAGACCTAACCAGCAAAGCACAGTATACCCAAACACTCTCAGGGAGAATGATCCAAAGAACTACCATGACGATAGCTACGAAAAGGTTTGATACCACAGAAACCTCTGCCTTACCAAATTTAATTTGCCAATGGCTTTGAAATAACTTTTCCCTCCTCTTACGCTTTTTCCCAGCCAAAATATCTTACTGCATTGTTGTAACAAATCCCTTTGATTATCCCCTCCAAAGCCTTTTCCTCTGCCGGATATTCACCGTTTTCTACCCAGCCTCCTATCAGATCACATAAAATACGCCGAAAATATTCATGTCTGGTATAGGAAACGAAGCTGCGGGAGTCGGTAAGCATCCCGATGAAATTACCCAGCACTCCCAAATTAGCCAGGCTGGTCATCTGCTCCTGCATGCCTGCCTTGTGGTCATTAAACCACCAGGCACTTCCCTGCTGAATTTTTCCCGGGGTACCGGAGGTCTGAAAACAGCCGATCACCGTTCCAATAGCTGCATTATCCACGGGATTCAGAGAATAAAGAATCGTCTTTGGAAGCTCTCCGCTAATATCCAGACTGTCCAAAAAGAAAGCAAGCTGGTCGGAAGGGGTATAATTGCTGATACAGTCGATTCCTGCATCGGCACCCAGCTTGGAGAATACCCGTCTGCTGTTGTCCCGCTTTACCCCAAAATGAAGCTGCATGGCCCATCCTCTGCGACAGTATTCTTTTCCCATAGCCATGAGGAATGCTGTCTTAAACTGAGCCTCCTCCTCTTTTGAAGGAAGCTCCCCGGCCAGCCTTTTGGCAAAAATTTCTTCAATTTGCTGCGGTTTGGCCGGTGCATAATACACATAGGGCAGACCATGGTCGGATACGCAGCAGCCCATTTCAGCAAAGAAATCCATCCGTATTCTCAGAGCTTCCAGTAAATCATTATAGGAAGCTATTTTTTCCCCGGAGGCTTTTTCCAGCTTCTGCAAATAATCAAGATAGTCCGTCTTTTCCAGGGATAAGGCTCTGTCCGGTCTCCAGGTAGGCAGAACCCGCACCTTGAAGCTTTCCTCCTCTTTAAGTCTTTCATGCCACTCCAGTGTATCAGCAGGATCATCCGTTGTACAAAGCAGCTGAACCTTTGAGCGTTCAATAATTCTTCTGGCTGAAAACTCCTCCCCTTTCAGCTTCTCATTGCAGAGCTCCCATACCTCTTTTGCCGTTTCACCGCACAGATGCCCCTGATAGCCAAAATATCGCTTCAGCTCCAGATGACTCCAGTGATAAAGGGGATTTCCGATAGCCAGCTCCAGGGTTTTTGCCCACTGCTCAAACTTTTCCCAATCGGAAGCCTTACCGGTAATATAGTCCTCATCTACCCCATTGGAGCGCATCAGCCTCCATTTGTAATGATCCGCCTCCAGCCAAAGCTGAGTAATATTTTCAAACCGACGGTTTTCATAAATCTCCCGGGGATTAATGTGGCAATGGTAGTCCACTATTGGCAATTTCTTGGCATATTCGTGGTACAACCGTTTTGCCGTTTCGGTGGATAACAAAAAATCCTCATCTAAAAATGCTTTCATTCTTCCTTCCTTTCAATATCCTTGCCGTTTGCATTTTCCAGGCTTATCTTTGTACTCTTCCCGAACCGTCTCCACCTGCCAGGGCAAGTACCTCCTCCACAGATACCAGATTATAGTCTCCCTCTATAGAATGCTTGAGGCAGGAAGCCGCAGCTGCAAATTCAATGGCCTGTTGGTGTTCAAAACCATTCAGCATCGCTGCAATCAGACCTGCACCGAAGCTGTCTCCTCCGCCTACACGGTCAACGATGTGCATACTGTATTTTTTGCTGAAGAAGTATTCCTTTCCATTGTAAAGCATGGCTGACCAGAAATTATCGTTTGCAGAAACAGACTCCCGAAGAGTGATGGCCACTTCACTAAATCCGAAACGCTCTGCCAGCCGTCCGGCCACTTCCTTATATCCCTCACGATTTACTTCTCCTGCTGTAACGTCGGTTTTATCTGCACAAATTCCAAAGACGTCCGCTGCATCCTCCTCATTGGCAATGCACAGGTTTACATATTGGCACAGCTCACCCATTATCCTCCCTGCCTTTTCCCTGGTCCATAATTTTTTCCGATAGTTCAGGTCACAGGAAATCTTTACTCCCGCTTCCTTTGCTGCTTTACAGGCATCCAGACAGATAGCCGCCACTTCATCATTCAGGGCAGGTGTAATTCCCGTAAAATGAAACCACTGTGCTCCTTCAAAAATCTCTTTCCAGTTAAACTCTGTCCTGTGGGCGGTGGCAATGGCACTGCCTGTTCGGTCATAAATAACCTTGGAGGGGCGCTGGGAAGCTCCTTTCTCCAGATAGTAGATCCCTACCCTTTCTCCTCCTCTGATGATTTTCGAGGTATCCACCCCATATTTACGCAGGGAATTGACGGCTGCCTGACCGATCTCATGGGATGGCAGGCGGGTAACGAATACTGCATCAAAGCCAAAATTGGACAAAGCTACGGCTACATTGGCCTCCCCTCCGCCAAAGGTTGCCCCAAAGCGTTCCGTCTGTACGAAACGGTAATAGCCTTCCGGTGCCAGTCTCAGCATCAGCTCTCCAAAGGTAACTATCCTCTTCTTCATTTTTGTCTGCACTCCCTTACCAAATCCGCTGCTTCTCTAACCAGTTCGGTTATTCTCTCAAACTCTCCGTTCTGAATCAAATCGTTCTTCACCATCCAGCTTCCTCCACAGGCTAAGACCCTGCTGTAGGAAAGATATTCACCGGCCTTTTTGGCATCAATTCCTCCCGTGGGCATGAATTTTATCCCACCATAGGGTGCTGCCAATGCCTTAATCATGGCCAGTCCACCGGCCTGCTCTGCAGGAAAAAATTTTACGGTATCCAAACCCAGCTCCAAAGCCTGCTCAATCTCACTGGGAGTCATACAGCCGGGAATTATCGGAATTTCTTTTTCCAGGCAATAGGTAACTACCCTGGGATTAAGGCCGGGGCTGACAATAAATTTGGCTCCTGCCTCCATAGCCTGTTGGGCCTGTTCAATGCTAAGCACCGTTCCTGCCCCAACCAGCATTTCGGGAAAAGCATCGCTCATCCGTTTAATGGCTTCCCCCGCGGCCTTCGTCCGAAAGGTTACCTCCGCACAGGCAAGTCCTCCCTTGCAAAGTGCTTCTGCCAAGAAACCTGCGGCTTCTGCCTCTTCAAGAACCACCACCGGAACAATCCCTGTTTTTCCTATTTCTTCCAATACCTTATTCATGTTTCCTCCCTATTAAAGCGTCCACGCTTTTATCCTACAACCCTTTTTAGGGTTTCTCTTACAGCACCCTTTCCGGCAGTCAGGTCTCTTACATAGCCAATCACCTTCTCTGCCATTCCCACCTCATACAGGTTTACTCCGAATATAGCCTTATTTTCCAAAATAGGCTTTAATCTTTCTTCTATGTCACAGGCTTCTCCCAGTTTGATTCCTTCCACCCGGGGACACAGCGTATCCAAAAGAGGATCGGGACTTAGGGCAAAGGCTTTTCCTTCATCATCCACTGCCATCAAATAGCGAATCCATCCTGCAAAAACCAAAGGAATCTTCTCCAAATCCTCTACCCTTAGGCTGTGGGATTTTTCATAAGCCTTAATGGTCTCTCCGAAACGGACAGCCAGCTTTTGTGAGGTATCCGTAGCAATACGCTGAGGTGTGTCTGGCATAAAGGGATTGGGAATTCGCACCTTAAGTACCGTATCGATAAATTCCTTTGGATCCAAAATCCCAGGATTTACCACTACCGGAAGCCCCTCCTCATATCCGATAATCTCTACCAGACGTTTTAGCTGGGGATCCTTCATCTCCTCGGAAATCTTTTCATACCCTAAAAGGCAGCCAAAGACAGCCAGTGTGGTATGCAGAGGGTTCAGACAGGTACAGACCTTCATTTTTTCCACCTTATCAACGGTTTCCCTATGGGTAAACAAAAATCCACCCTTCTCTAAGGCAGGCCGTCCGTTGGGAAAGCTGTCCTCAATTACCAGATATTCACATTCCTCTGCATTGACAAAGGGAGCC
>JBJELS010000224.1:0-8060 GCA_051879275.1 Lachnospiraceae bacterium | reverse complement strand
GGATGAGGGAACAGATTGGAAAGGTTACCCTGGATTATACCCATTATCCGGGAGAGGATTTTTATTGTGACGGAGCGGTAGAGCAGGAGCTTTTGGAAATAGCCAAGACCTGTTCAACGGTGGAATTTCCCCGAATCATTGAAGAGCGTAAGGAATGGCCGGTGCTGTATCATCTGTCTCCTTTAAGAGAAAATATTGTGGACTGGCTGCCTATGGATAAGGAAATGAAAATCCTGGAGGTGGGAAGTGGCTGCGGAGCTATTACCGGAAAGCTGTCCGAAAAGGCAGGACAGGTTACCTGTATCGATCTCTCCAGGCAAAGGAGTCTGATTAATGCCTACCGCCATATGGACTGTGAGAATGTGACCATTCATGTGGGAAATTTTCAGGATATTGAGCCTTCACTTCCCTGCGACTATGATTATGTCTGCCTGATTGGTGTCTTTGAATACGGACAAAGCTATATCGGCAGTAAGACTCCCTTTCACGATTTTTTTCGGATTGTTTTGCGCCATGTAAAACCGGGAGGACGCCTGGTTATTGCCATTGAAAATAAATACGGAATGAAATATTGGGCAGGCTGCCGTGAAGACCATCTGGGTACCTTTTTTTCCGGAGTTGAGGATTATCCTGAAGGGGGAGGGGTAAGAACCTTTTCCCGTAGGGGATTGGAAGAGATATTCAGGGATTGCGGTGAAGAAGAATACAGCTTTTATTATCCCTACCCGGATTATAAGTTTATGACCACCCTGTTTTCCGATAACCGGCTGCCGCAGGTGGGGGAGCTTACGGATAATCTCAGAAATTTCGATAGGGACAGGATGCTGCTTTTTGACGAAAAAAGTGCCTTTGATGGAATAATAAAAGAGGGAATGTTTCCCTTTTATTCCAACTCCTATATGGCGGTTATCGGAAAGCGGCCGGATCTGGACTACTGCCGCTATTCCAATGATCGAAGCCCTGAAAGGGCGATTAAAACCGAAATCCTTACGATAGAGGGAAAACGGCAGGTGAGAAAGGCAGCTCTGACTCCTTATGGGGCAGAGCATATCCGAAGAATACAGGATTCCTATGAAAAGCTGTCTGCCCGCTACCGGGGAGGAAGGCTCCATATCAATAACTGTTATTTGGAAGAGGGGGAGTTGCCGGCAGTGTGCCTTGAGTACGTGGAGGGAGTTACCCTTACCCGGCTTCTGGATGAACGTCTGAAGCGAAAGGATGAAGAAGGCTTTTTTGCCCTTTTTCAGGAATATGTAGACAGAATCAGCTTTGGGGAAGAGGCTCCCATAGCCAATTACGATATGATTTTTTCCAATATTCTGGTGGATGGGGATAAGTGGACTTTGATCGATTACGAGTGGACTCTGGACAGACAGGTGGAGACGAAGGACATCGCCTTTCGCAGTCTTTATTGCTATGTTCTGGAAAATGAAAAAAGAAATGTGTTGGATATGGGAAGGGCTCTGGAGGCCATCGGTATCCCGATTCAGGAAATGGAGGATTACCAGAAACGGGAAAAGGAGTTTCAGAAACAGGTTATGGGGAAACGCCTGTCCATGTCCCAGATGAGAATCCTCCTTAATCAGAAGATTTTCGTCCCCGAAAAGTGGCTGGGTGAAATTGCCCGTCGGGAGGAAGAAGGACGGATTCAGATTTATGAGGATCGGGGAGAGGGCTACAGGGAGGAAGAATCCTATTTTGCAGAGGGAGTCTGCAGTGAGCAGCACGCCCGGTTTACATTGGAAATAGACGGGAATGTACGCCATCTTCGGATTGACCCTGCTTCCTGTCCCTGCATCTGCCGTTTGGAAGGACTGCTGTTTAATGGGGAAGCGGTGAATTTGACAGCAAAGCATCTTGTTACCGTAAACGGTGCAGCGGCAGGAAACAGCTTTATTTTTTCCACAGCGGATCCCAATATTAATCTGCATCTGGAGAGGCTGAAGCGTAAAGGGAAAAATCTTCTGGAGGTTGAGATGAAAATTGTGCCTCTGGAAGCTTCCTTTGGTGAGGATTTGGAAAAAGAATTAAGAAAGAAGATACGGTTGTGATTGGAAGAATAAAAAGGCAAATCCGCCTGGGGCTGGAAAATAAATATGATGACAGATATCGCCGCCTGTGGCAGGAAAAAACAATTTCTTACCACAGCTGGATTTCAAAGCAGGAGGAAAACAGGAAGGCTGATTCTGCGTTTTTGTCCGGTAAGGCAGCAGAAGAGAGGGTGGCTTTTTATTCTCTGGAGGATTTGGAAAAAGAAGGACAGCCCTGGCTGAGAGGAAAAGAGGAAATTGTCTGCTTTGTGGAAAAGAAAAAGTGGATTCGTGAGGGGGCGGCAGCTTTGCTGCTTTCCTGCTTTGAGACGAACCCACAGGTACAGGTGGTCTATGGGGATGAGGACGAGGCTAACAGTAAAGGAGACAGTCGGATGAATCCCTGGTTTAAGCCGGATTATTCCCCGGATACTCTTCTGTCCTGGTTCTATTTCGGTTCGCTGGTGGCCTTTCGGCAGGACAGCCTAAAGGAAATTTCTTTCGAGAAGGGAATGACTCCCAGACAGAAGCTGTATGCCATTACCTTACAGGTCTGCCTTCCTTTGGAGCGTGGACAGGTTTACCACCTGAAAGAGATGCTGATGACAGTGGCAAATATCCGTTATTGGGGGTTTCAGGAGGAGTATGCTTCCTTACGGGAAAAGGGCAGCAGCCTTTGTCTGAAAGAGGAGGTCAAGGGGGTGTCCATTATTATTCCCTCAAAGGATAATCCCAAGGTGTTAAAGCAGTGCCTGACTTCTATCCGGGCGTTCAGCCGCGGCTTGGATTATGAGCTGATTATTGTGGATAACGGCAGTAGTGAAAAAAATCGGAAAGAGATAGAAGGCTTACAGGAGATATATGGATTCACTTATCTGTACAGTCCCATGAAATTCAATTTTTCCCGCATGTGCAATTTGGGTGCCCAAAAATGCAGTAAGGACTTGCTTTTGTTTTTAAATGATGATTGTGAGGCAAGGCAGGAGGGATGGCTGGAAGCACTTTCCCAAAAGGCGGCCTGTCGCCATGTGGGGGCTGTGGGAGTAAAGCTGTATTATCCTGAAAGCAGAAAAATTCAGCACTGCGGTGTCTACAGCCTTTATCTGGGGCCGGTGCATAAGCTGCAGTATAAAGAGGATGATAGAATTTACTATGACCGGAGAAATCGGGATACCCGCAACGTACTGGCAGTAACTGCGGCCTGCTTAATGGTAAGAAAAGAGGTGTTCCATCAGGCAGGGGGATTTGACGAGAAGCTGGAGGTGGCCTTTAATGATGTGGATTTCTGCTGGCGGCTGTATGAGCGGGGGCTGTCCAATGTGGTACTGAATGAGACTTTTTTGTGGCATCATGAATCCTTAAGCAGGGGAAGTGATGAAAGCCCGGAAAAGAAGCTGAGGCTGAAGAGGGAAAATGAACGTCTTTATGAAAAACACAGGAAATTGTGGGATCAGGACCCCTATTACCATGGGGGCTTTACTCACAGTATCCTGGACTTGAATTATTCCTGTGCCTACGAATATGACGGAAGTGTCAATACAGTGCTGAAACCGACAAGACTTAAGGCATTGCCGAAAAAACTGCGGGAAGACAGATGTGTAGCACCCATGCTGGAATTTGCCGGTGCTGCCGGAGAATGGTTTTTGGATGAGGAAGAGAAAAGGGGGAAGGACAGTCTGCTTTATCTGCAGGGGCATGTGATGGTTCTGGGAGCGGATAATGCCTGCTTTGAAGCCGGCATTCTGTTTTTGGGAGAAAAAGGGGAGTGCTATCAGATTCATCCTGACAGAAGATATCGCCCGGATGTTGTGGTCAATGTACCGGATCAGAAGAATGTGGATTTATGCGGCTTTGCCTGTCTGATGGAAACGAAGGAGCTTCCATCGGGTATCTATGAAATTGCTTTTTTAATGAAGGATAAATGCTCCACCCAGTATCTGCAAAGAAAAACAGGCTGGAAGCTTGAGTTTCCTATACGGGGAAAAAGAAAGGAAGAAGCTGAACATGAAGGAAGACCATGAGATGAATTATCAGCAGGCCTATGAAAAGGAGCATTTGAAGAATGCCCTTCTGGCAGAGCGGATCGCCTTTTTGGAGGAGCAAAACGATCTGCTGGAATTTAAGCTGAACCGAATCAAGACCAATCCCCTCTGGGTGTATTCAGGCCCCTTAAGAAAAGTGATGCATGCCGGTATCCGTCAGGTGAATCGGGTACGAAACCTAGGCAGTATAAGGGGAGTATTTGCCAAGCTTGACTATAAAAGACGGGAGAGGGAAGCCAGAAGGCAGTTCGGAACCTTAAGCTTTCCTTCGCCTGAGGAGAGGCGCATACAGGAGGAATGTGTATTCCCCAAAATGGTGAAGATCAGTATTCTGGTTCCCCTGTATAATACACCGGAAGAGTTTTTAAGGCAGATGATTAGGTCCGTAACGGATCAGACCTATAAAAATTGGGAGCTTTGTCTGGCAGACGGCTCTGATGATGAGCATGGCTCAGTAGGGGAAATCTGCCGCAGACTGGCTGGTGAGGATAAGAGGATTGTTTACCGTAAGCTTCCCCATAATCTGGGAATTTCCGGAAATACCAATGCCTGTATGGAGCTGGCTACGGGGGAATACATCGCCCTTTTTGACCATGACGATATTCTCCACCCTTCCGTTTTATATGAATATGTAAAGGTTATTAACGAAAAGAATGCAGACTATATTTATTGTGATGAAACCACCTTCAGGGACGGAGACATCAACAAAATGCTGACCCTGCATTTCAAACCGGATTATGCGCCGGATAATCTTCGGGCAAATAATTATATCTGCCATTTCAGCTGTTTTTCCAGAAAGCTTCTGGAGGGTACGCAGGTTTTTCGGTCTGAATTTGACGGAAGCCAGGATCACGATATGATTTTAAGACTTACGGATCTGGCCCAAAATGTGGTTCATGTTCCCCGGCTGATGTACTATTGGAGAAGCCATGCAGGCAGTGTGGCCAGCGGAATCGAAGCAAAGAGCTATGCCATAGAGGCTGCCAGGGGAGCGGTGGCAGAGCATTTGAAAAATCATGGCTTTAAGCATTTTCGGATTACCAGTACCAGGGCCTTTGAGACCATCTTTAAAATCAGCTACGAAATTATCGGCAATCCTAAAATCAGTATTGTAATTGCCAATAAGGATCACAGAGAGGATCTGGAAAGATGCATTACCTCTATTTTGGAAAAGTCTACCTATGATCATTTTGAAATCATCATAGTGGAAAATAACAGCACGACTCAGGAGATTTTTACTTATTACCGGGAAATTCAGGAAAAGGATGAACGGATTCGTGTCCTTACCTATGAGGGAGCCTTTAATTATTCCAAGGTGAATAATCTGGGGGCAAAAGCGGCAGAGGGGGAATATATTCTGCTGTTAAATAATGATACTCAGGTGATTACCGTCAACTGGCTGGAGGAGCTTTTAATGTATGCCCAGAGGGAGGATGTGGGAGCCGTGGGAGCCAAACTGTATTATCCCAATAAGACCATTCAGCATGCGGGTGTGGTCATCGGTCTGGGGGCTCACCGCACAGCGGGGCATACCCATTACGGTCAGTCCAGAGAAAATCTGGGCTATATGGGAAGGCTCTGCTATGCCCAGAATGTTACTGCGGTAACGGGAGCCTGTCTTATGGTGAAAAAATCCCTTTATGAAGCAGCAGGGGGACTGGATGAAAGCTTTGAAATTTCCTTGAATGATGTGGATTTCTGTCTGAAATTGAGAAAAATGGGGTATCTTAATGTATTCACTCCTTTTGCGGAGGCCTATCATTATGAATCTCTTTCCAGAGGTCTGGATGACCAGGGGGAAAAAGCCCGGCGTTACCATGAGGAATCCGCTCGGTTCAGGGAAAAATGGAAGAAAGAGCTGGAGGCGGGAGACCCCTACTATAATCCTAATTTTTCTCTGGACAGAAGCGATTTTTCCTTGAAAATGCCTGAGAAGAAAGAGTTTTAAAATCTGCTAAATTATGGTAAGATGTATATGCTGGAGTCAGACGGGGTCGGCTTAGCAAAAAAGGAAGAAAGGGAGGAAAAAAATTATGGGATATAAGGAAACCTACAATTTTTGGTTGACCGACAGCTATTTTGATGAGGCGACCAGAGAAGAATTGAAGAAAATTGCAGATAACGAAAAGGAAATCGAAGAGCGTTTTTATAAAGAACTGGAATTTGGCACAGGAGGATTAAGGGGAATCATCGGTGCAGGTACCAATCGAATGAATCTTTATACCGTAAGGAAGGCCACACAGGGGCTTGCCAACTATATTATCAGGCAGGGCGGCAGCAATAAGGGGGTTGCCATTGCCTATGATTCCCGGTTTATGTCACCGGAATTTGCGGATGAGGCGGCTCTGTGCCTGGCAGCCAATCATATTAAGGCTTATGTGTTTGATGCCTTAAGACCCACACCGGAATTATCCTTTGCCCTTCGTACTCTGGGCTGTATTTCCGGTATCGTCATAACCGCCAGCCACAATCCGCCGGAATACAACGGCTACAAGGTATACTGGGAGGACGGTGCACAGGTGACCGCACCCAGGGATAAAGAGATAATCCATGAGGTACAGGCCATTACCGATTACCATGAGGTAAAGACCATGACCAGGGATGAGGCGGTTAAAGCAGGGCTGTATCAGGTAATCGGCAAGGAAATTGATGATGCCTATATGGCAGAATTAAAGAAGCAGATTATTCATCCGGAAATCATTCAGGAGATGGCCGATCAGCTTAAGATTGTCTACACACCCTTTAACGGAACGGGGAATATTCCGGCCAGAAGGATTTTAAGTGAGCTGGGCTATAAGAATGTTTATGTGGTTTCGGAGCAGGAGCTTCCTGACCCCAACTTTACCACCTTGGAATACCCCAACCCGGAGGACCCCAAGGCCTTTACTCTGGCCTTAAAGCTGGCAAGGGAAAAGCAGGCGGACATCGTTTTGGCTACAGACCCGGATGCAGACCGTCTGGGTATCTATGCACTGGATTCCAAAACCGGGGAATACGTTCCTTTTACCGGAAATATGTCCGGTATGCTGATTGCCGAATATCTGTTTAGCCAGAAGCAGGCCACAGGCACTATGCCTCCCAATCCGGCCCTGATTAAAACCATTGTAACCACCAATATGGCAGATGCCATTGCCGAAAATTACGGAGCAAGACTGATTGAGGTATTGACCGGCTTCAAGTTCATCGGTGAGCAGATTAAGCTCTTTGAAGAAACCGGCTCTAACAGCTATGTGTTCGGTCTGGAAGAAAGCTACGGCTGTCTGGCCGGTACCCATGCCAGAGATAAGGATGCCATTGTGGCTGTAATGTGTCTGTGTGAGGTGGCTGCCTGGTGTAAGAAGCAGGGAATTACTCTTTGGGATCAGATGCTGAATATGTATGAGAAATATGGCTATTTCAAAGAGGATTTATATACCATTACCCTGAAGGGAATTGACGGTTCCAGACAGATTCAGGAAATGATGGATAAGCTGAGAAGTAATCCGCCTAAGGAATTTGGAAGGCTGAAGGTGCTTTCCGTAAGAGATTATGAGAGCGGTGAAATAACCAATAGGGAAACCGGTGAGAAGACTTCAACGGGGCTTCCTAAGTCCAATGTACTCTACTTCGATCTGACGGAGGATTCCTGGTGCTGTGCCAGACCTTCAGGAACGGAGCCCAAGATTAAATTCTACATGGGAGTAAAGGGAAGCAGTCTTGAGGATGCAGCAAAGCGGAATGAAGAGTTGACTGCAAGCTTAAAGGCATACTTATAAGAAGCCGGGAGGGCTGTTGCTTTGAGGGCGACAGCCCTTTTTCGGAGACTGGAAGGTAAGGATGAGTAAGCTAAATCTAAGTAATCTGAAAAAAACCTGGTATTATTTAAGGCGCAATGGGTTAAAGGCTGCTCTGGGGGCAGTGGAGGAAAGAATCAGGGCGGCGTATTACCGGGATTATGTTTACCATAGGCCAAAGGAGGAAGAGCTGTCCGGCCAGCGGGAAAGGAAAT
>JBJELS010000223.1:0-8120 GCA_051879275.1 Lachnospiraceae bacterium | reverse complement strand
CTTCGGCGGACAGGGAATTAAGAATACCGAATATGTGAATAAGTGGAGAGTAACCATTTATCCTTCCTTTACCCATACGCTCTCCCTGCTAAAGGAATGTGACATAGCTACAGAGGTGGTTCGGGATCAGGATTACCTGGAACGGGTAAAGAGTATTTTAGTCATTTATACTGACAGAGAGGCTTTGATTGCTTCCGGTGGGGCCATGACGAGTGAAGAATATGAAAAAAAGCTTCTTTTTCTCAATAAAGCAGCTGGGGAAGAGGAAGCAGAGGAATATCAGGGAAGAGCAGATGAGGTGTTTTATGTAGATGCAGAGGTATTACAGGATATTCTGGAGCCAGCCTATTTGTCAGCACCTTCTTATTGGAATCCCTATGAAGGAACAAGAAGGATGGATATGGAGGTTTATGTAGAGCTGCAGGATATCGGCTACTCCGGTGAAGACGTTTCCTACGTTACCTCTAACTATGATTATTATTGTTTTGCAGAAGGACGGGTACCGGAGGTGGTACAGAAAGCACTGGAAAAAGTAAATTAAAGATAGAAAAGGTTTAAGTTTCTCCCTGATGGGTATACTGGTAAAAAAAGCAAGTTACAGGAGGTATCCCATGGGAGAAACTTTTTTGATTACACAGGTACAGGGAAGGCAGATTCTGGACTCCAGAGGAAATCCCACCATTGAGGCACAGGTGACGGTGGACAAAACCTATACCGGAAGAGCAGCTGTACCTTCAGGAGCCAGTACAGGGCAGTTTGAAGCCGTTGAATTAAGGGATGGACAGAAAGCCTATAGAGGTCTGGGAGTAACTATGGCAGCAAACCATATTAATGGGGAAATTCGGCAGACTCTTTTGGGAAAGGAGGTCTGCAGCCAACAGGAAATTGACCGGCTGCTAAAGGAGCTGGATGGAACATCCAATAAGGGAAGACTGGGAGCCAATGCTATTTTGGGAGCTTCCCTGGCCTGTGCCAGAGCGGCTGCAAGGGCCAATCATCAGGCTCTGTATAAATATCTGGGTAAGCAGACAGCCTATCAGCTTCCGGTGCCTATGATGAACATTTTAAATGGCGGCAAGCATGCCAAGAATACAGTGGATTTTCAGGAATTTATGGTTATGCCGGTGGGTGCCCACAGCTTTAGTGAAGCACTGCAGATGGGGACGGAGGTTTATCACCAGCTGAAGGAGCTGCTAAGTAGGGATGGAAAATCTACAGCCGTAGGAGATGAGGGAGGCTTTGCCCCTGACCTAAAGGATGCCTTTGAAGTATTTGACTATCTGGCTAAGGCAGTGGAAGAGGCCGGCTATGTTTGTGGAAAGGATATTGTATTTGCCATGGATGCGGCAGCCTCTGAATTGTTTCAGCGGGAGGCAGGACAGTATTATTTTCCCGGAGAAAGTGAGATTATCCGTAAGGAACAGAAGGAAGAAAGGCCATTAGATGGAGATACCGTAGCCGGAGTACCGGATACCAAGAGAATAGGGGTTATGCGTACCACAGAAGAAATGATTGATCTGTATGAAGAACTGTGCAATCGTTATCCCATCTGCTCCATAGAAGACGGGTTGGATGAAGAGGACTGGGAGGGCTGGAAGCAGCTGACAGAACGATTGGGAAACCGGTTGCAGCTGGTAGGAGATGATCTGTTTGTGACAAATACAGCCAGATTGAAGAGAGGAATTACCGAGAGCTGTGCAAATTCCATTTTGATTAAGCCTAATCAGATCGGAACGCTTACGGAAACTGTGGAGGCAGTAAAAATGGCCCATGAAGCAGGATATACAGCGGTAATGTCCCACCGTTCCGGGGAGACGGAGGATACCACTATAGCCGATTTGGCAGTGGCCCTTTCCTGCGGTCAGATTAAGACCGGCGCTCCCTGCAGAACGGACCGGGTAGCCAAATATAACCAGCTTCTTCGCATTGAAGAGGAGCTGGGAGAGGCAGCACAGTATCCCGGTATGAAGGCCTTTCGATTTAAGCGATAAAACAATTTATGGAAAATTTCAAAAAAAAGAGAATATCCCTTGCAAAACAGCTATTCCTATGTTAAAATCAAGTGCGTATGGCTAAGGAGGTCTTTAGGGATGGAAGTTTTAAGAAATGTATTAACTATTCTTTTTATTTTTATATGTATTGTGTTGACTGTTTTGGTGTTGATGCAGGAAGGCAAATCCGCAGGATTGGGTGCACTCAGTGGTAATACAGAGACCTACTGGGGTAAGAACAAGGGACGTTCCATGGAAGGAACATTGGTTAGGGTTACCAAGTATCTGGCTATTGCGTTTATTGTACTTGCTGCAATTTTGAACATTAATCGATTCTAGGATTCAGATAAGGTTCGGGGCATTCTTGTTGACACAGGAATGCCCTTCTTCAATTGTTAATTAGGAAAATGAGATGAAAAACTGGCAGGAAAGAAAGCAGGTCATTATGGACCTGATGAAAAATGAATTATATGTTCCCATGAAGGAAAAAGAGCTGGCTGTTATTTTACAGGTGGAGCCGGAGGACAGATCTCTGCTTAAACAGGCTCTCCAGGAATTACTGGCAGAGAATAAGCTTCAAATCAGCAAAAGGGGAAAATATTCTCTGTTTGATCCCAAAGCAGCGGCTGCCGTAAATCAACATCTGGTGGGAACCTTCATCAGTCATCAGAAAGGCTTTGGCTTTGTGGAGGTGGATGGAAGAGAAGAGGATTTGTTCATTCCGGAAGGAAAGACTAAGGGAGCCTATCATCTGGATACGGTAGAGGTATCTCTTTTACCCCGTCATGGAGGAAGAAGACAGGAGGCTGAGGTAGTAAAGATTCTGGAGAGAGGAATCAATACCATTGTGGGAACCTTCCAGAAAGGCCGAAGTTTTGGGTTTGTGGTACCTGATAATCAGAAACTACAGGAGGATATTTTCATTCCCCCTGAGTGTTCTAAAGGAGCAGTGGACGGGCATAAAGTAGTAGTGGAGCTGACCTCTTACGGCAGTGAGAAGAAAAAGCCGGAGGGAAAAGTGGTGGAAATTCTGGGTCATATCAATGACCCGGGAGTGGATATTCTGTCCATCGTCAGAGGCTTTGATCTTCCAATGGAATTTCCTGAAAAGGCAATGAATCAGGCAGAACGGATACGAGATCAGGTGACCGAAGCAGATTGTCTGGGCAGACAGGATTATCGCGGGATTACCATGGTCACTATTGACGGTGAGGATGCCAAGGATTTGGATGATGCGGTAAGTCTGACTAAAGAAGGAGAATTGTACCATCTGGGGGTGCATATTGCAGATGTAAGCAACTATGTGCAGGAAAACTCCGCTTTGGATAAGGAAGCCTTAAAGCGGGGAACCAGTGTCTACCTGGTGGATCGTGTTATTCCCATGCTTCCCCACAGGCTGTCCAATGGAATCTGCTCACTGAACGCGGGAGTAGAACGACTGGCCTTAAGCTGTTTGATGACCATTAATTCCAAAGGCGAGGTAGTGGATTATCGTATTGAGGAAACGGTAATCTGCGTGGATCAGCGAATGACTTATACCTCGGTAAAGAAAATTCTGGAGGAAAAAGACCAGGATGAGCGGGAAAAATATGCCGGATTAGTACCGATGTTTGAAAAGATGGAGGAGCTGGCTGCAATTTTACGGAAAAAACGTAAAAAGAGGGGCTCTATCGACTTCGATTTCCCGGAGTCAAAAATATATCTGGATGAGAAGGGAAGGCCGATAGAAATCAGGCCCTATGATAGGAATACGGCGACTAAAATCATTGAGGAATTTATGCTTATTGCCAATGAGACCATTGCCCAGCACTTTTTCTGGCTGGAGCTGCCTTTTGTCTATCGTACCCATGATGTGCCGGATCCGGAGAAGATTCAGAAGCTGGGAACCTTTATCGGTAATTTCGGTTTCTATCTGAAGCTTCGTCAGGAAGAGATTCATCCTAAGGAAATCCAGAAGCTTTTGGGAAAGGTGGAGGGAACTCCCCAGGAGGCTATGATTTCCCGACTGGCCTTAAGAAGCATGAAGCAGGCAAAATATACGGTGGACTGTACGGGGCATTTTGGTCTGGCATGCGAATATTACTGCCATTTCACCTCCCCCATCAGACGCTATCCCGATTTGCAGATTCATCGTATCATTAAGGATTGGCTGAGAGGAAGGCTGAAGGGCAAAAAGCTGGAGCATTATGAAGAAATTCTTCCACAGGTCTCCAACCAGTCTTCCCGATTGGAAAGACGGGCTGAAGAGGCGGAAAGGGAAACCAATAAGCTGAAAAAGGTGGAATATATGGAAGCACATCTGGGAGAATGCTTCACCGGAGTGGTCAGTGGAGTGACCCAGTGGGGACTTTATGTGGAGCTGCCCAACACCATAGAAGGCATGATTCATGTATCCAAGCTGCCCGGTGACTATTTTTATTATGATGAATCGGCCTATGAAATGGTGGGCAGGGATACGGGAATCCGCTATCGCCTGGGGCAGACACTGCGAATAAGGGTGGAGGATACGGATAGAGCAGCCAGAACCATTGATTTTGGTATTGCGGAGGAAGAAGAGGATGAGTAAGGAAGCAATGAAACTGGTGGCAGGAAATAAGAAGGCCTACCACGATTATTTTGTGGAGGAAAAACTGGAAGCAGGTCTGATTCTTCATGGAACAGAGGTAAAGAGCCTGCGTATGGGAAAATGCAGCATTAAGGAGGCTTTTATCCGTATTGAAAAGGGAGAGATGTTCATTTACGGGATGCATATTTCCCCCTATGAAAAGGGAAACATATTCAATAAGGATCCTTTGCGGGTAAAAAAGCTTCTGCTTCATAAGGCAGAGATTAATAAGCTTTTGGGGAAAACTAAGGAAAAAGGCTTTACCATAGTACCCTTACAGGTTTATTTTAAGGAGGGAAAGGCAAAGGTGGAGATTGGCCTCTGCCGAGGCAAAAAGCTTTATGATAAGCGTCAGGATATTGCAAAAAAGGATCAGAAAAGGGAAGCGGAAAAGGAATTCAAGATAAGAAATTTTGGATAAACTTAATTGTTTTTACAAAAGTTTAATAAGAGTTTTTCGGAAATCCATGTTGACTTTCGTTAGGATTCCCGATAGACTGATTATATAAGGGCCAGTCAAGGTTTCGACGGGGTTTTTGAAGCTGGAGAAGCAAGCCGTTGCGACACGTTAATCGCACAATTAAAATTAAACGCTGAAGATAATTTAGCATACGCTGCCTAGTTGCAGCTGTCAGCCTCTTTGTACCTATCCATAGAGAATCTGGCATCGACTAGATAGGAAACGACACATATTAAGCTTTGCGTATGTGGGCGTATTATGAAGCTACTGAATGTATTCGGGTGTCAGTCACCGGATGCAGGAGGGAACGTAAACCGATTGACTAAGCTTGTAGAAGTACAGGGGATGGGGCTTCGGACACGGGTTCGACTCCCGTCTGGTCCACTCGATGCGGCAGAAACGAACTGCCGTCCAACCACAAATAGCTGTGTTTAGGAATGTTTTTAGTATCGTTGTTTCAACGCAAGCTAAAAATATTCCAAGCAAACCAGCTAAATTGACTTTTCAGTCGATTCAAAAGTGGATTGATGATACATATGGCATTAAGATTAGTAAATCAAGCATTTCGCAAGTAAAAGATAAATGTGGAATTGAAAAAATAGAAATTAATGCCCAATATAAAGAAATTCCTTTACTAAATAGTAAAAAAGAGCAATTGGTTCTTGAAGCTTTTAAACACTTTAATATCGTGCAAGATTAATTTTATGAATGTGGCACTCAGATAAGTTTCTGAGTGCTTTTTTAATTTTGATGACAGATTACAAAAAAACAGTGCGAAATCATAAAATTTTGAATTCGCACTGCTTATATCTGTTCTTTGTTATTTTCGTTGGACTCATCGTCTATAAACTCTATGATATCCGCAACATTACAATTTAATAATTTACAAAGCTGATTTATTGTATTTGTCGAAACACTGTTACCATTACGTATCGAATGATAGGTTGCCCTTGAAAAGCCTAATTTTTCAAGCTTATATGAAGTTATTTTTTTCTCATTCATTGTTTTGAACAATGGAGCATAACTAATCAAACTTCTCATCTCCCTTTCATGCATATGTAATAATTTTATGAGATAGGAGCTATTATTGACTATGTATGAATATCCGAGTATAATTTATGCTGTATTAAAAAAAAATATACAGAAGGTGAGGATGAAAAAATGAGAAAGAAAATTGTTTCAATTTTATTAGCAACATTGTCCGCGCTAATGTTGTTTGGATGTGGTGCAAAGGGAACTGTAGCAACAGAAAACGGTGAAACTGTAAACGTAGAAATCAGCGATAAAAAAGTAGCAAAAGCTGATACTGTTAGTGAGTTTTTTGGTAACGGAAAGCATTATGCTTGTCTTGTCAGAGGTGTGGTTAAAGACACAACACCAATTGAAATGTATTTTTTTGAAGATGGGAAAGTTACAAAATTGCCAGGTGACGTTTATGGTTGTACGCTTGGTGAATTAGCACAGATGTCTGATGATGAGATTTGGGCTAAATATCAAGATGCAAGAGAATCATACAAAACTATCTATCTTGAGAAAAAGGCACAAGGTGCTCTGAATGGAAAATCTACAGAAGATATTCAACAAGCACTTGATGTATTATCTCAGATGAATGGAAAGTCATTTGTAGAATTAGAAGAATCGGGTCAAGGTGATTTGATTGAATTATATAATAGTACTGTATGGTCTACATTAAGTGATTTAAATATCGCTATTCCGGGAGACAATTATGATGAACCACTAAATGCAACAGATACAATTAATTCATTAAGCACTCTATTGAATGGAGGTTTGCAATACAACGGTCCTTTCTATGACCAACCGATAAAATTCATAATCGAGACAGATGGCACAGGAAATTCTACGGAAAGCGAAGGTATATGGATGCCATCATCAAGCGAATACTATGATGACAATGGCAATTACGTTGCTCATGCTGGAATTGAAAATGTATATACTTTTGAAGTTGCTCGTGGTGGCGTTGGTGAAGAACAAAAAATATATGAGAAAAACTATTTTTGTTATAAAGGAGCAAATAGTAATTATTTCTGCACAACAGAAACAATTCAACTGGATGACCCTAAGAGTAAAAATTGTTTAATCGACCCAAGTGGCGAAGAAAAGAATGCACTGTTTAATGATGTGAAGTAATTAATGTACCTACATGTGTTTTATTCAACTTATGAATTAAACATAAAGAACAAACCCTTTACTGTATATAGATATTATATAGTAAAGGGTTTTTTAGTGAGATTTTCTATATCCTATAGACTTTTTGTTTTTTCTTATTGCTGTGTGGAAACAAACTCTCATCAAGCTGAACTTTCTTTTGATGAAGTCGTTTAAATGATTTATTATAGAGGACTTGTTTCTCACTCTGAAAAGAGTAAGAATTGTTTAGTAGACCTTAAAGGAGAAGAAATTACAGCTATTCTTGATGATATGAAGTAGTGATGGGGCAATGACAAGGCTGGAGCTTCCATTCGGTAAATTTGTAACAATGCATTAGTACTGAAATTGGGAGTCCTCAGAAAGATTGCCGAATGTATCCCCAGATTATGGAAGAAGTCCTACAAAGTGATCGGGCCAAAACCAGAGAATATGGTGGTGACGGCGTGGGCTTATTCATTGTAAAAGTCATTGTGGAATATATGCAAAATCATTACAATGTGGATAACAGGGAAAATGGCATAGATTTTATATACAATATACACAAAAAATATTTGTCAATATGGGATAAGATATACAAATTTACAAATGAGGTATTGCGTAATGGGTTAGAACGTGATAAGTTATATCTACGGGAACGTTACCGGCACGGAAAATAAAGAAGGTAACGATACCAATGGGAACGTTACCAAAATTATTTACACGCAAAGAGAGGAAAAAAGTATGAAAAAGAGATTAGTTAGCTTGATGTTATGTGCAAGCATGCTGGCAGCAGCCCTTGTCGGTTGTGGTGGTAAGACGGCAGAAACACCAGCAGCAGAGGCAACAGCAGAAGCACCTTCTACAGAAGGTGGGCAGGTTTACTGGTTAAACTTCAAACCGGAAGCAGATGAAGCAT
>JBJELS010000222.1:0-1780 GCA_051879275.1 Lachnospiraceae bacterium | reverse complement strand
TAAAAAACGTATATATACTGTATATTTAAATATATACAGTATATATACGCATCTGTCAACAGCTTTTTCTAATGGATATTCGGACAAGCCGCCTCTGAAAATCACCGGGAGGGTATGGGATTAATTTCTCCCTTTTCCTCCTCAGGTTTCTTTGGCTCATCCTCCCCGGAAAGCCTGCACATCCAGATAATTGCAGCCGCACCTGCTATCAGAGCTAGGATTTCTGCTATTATTATCGGCATCATATTTTCTCCCAGAAGGGAGCTGACTATGGGCATTCCTCCCAATAGATTAAATATCATATGGAGAAAAATAGAAGCCAGAGTGGATCTGCAGTTTATCGCTACAAAGCACATCAGAATCCCCAAAAGTGCGGCATAGCAGACCCAGACAATCTGACCGTGAAAATAGCCAAAGGCAAGACTGGATAAGATTGCTGCCACTGCCACGGGCATGGCCTTCTTAAGCCGGGAGAAAACCAGTCCCCTGAAGATTACCTCTTCTACAATAGGTGCCGCAATAACCGTAGACAGTATGATGGACAAGGCACTTCCCTCAAAAAGACCCATTATAGATTCCTCATATTCCATTAGGATACTTTCCGGAATAGGTAAAATGGAAAAGGCACATTCCACCGCTACCACTGCTGAAACAGCCAGTATAATGATCGGAATAATTCGGTTCGTCTTAAAGGGAACGATATTGGTCTCCTTCAATATCTTTTTCTTACGCACAGCAAAAATAAACCAGACAAAAAGCAGGGTCATTACTGCCGATAAAATCAATATCCAGCCCGTAGATTGTGTTAAATAATCCATCATCCCTTCGGCCAGCTCCAACTGAGATAATTCATTTCCATTGTTTGCTGCATCCGCTGCCGCTTTTACCCCATACTGTATCATTACAATAAAGTAGGCAATAAACTGCATACCCCCGAACAAAAACACATAGCACAGGGACTTACCCAGTTGTTTCAACAGATTTTTCATTCTTTTTTCTCCTCCTGAACTTTGCTGCCACATTTCGTATTTATTGTATGTAACACTAGTAATTATAGCACAGGAATGTATATCCGTAATCTTTTATTTTCACTAAATTTTTAATATACCATTGGAGTGACATGTAAAAAAGCTGTCCTGCCACCATTTCCCCCTTTTATCGGTTGAACTTGTTTTGGCATTATAACAGCTTTTTTAACTCAACTACTTCTATTTATTTGCTAATGAAGCTGCTTCTCCTATATATTTCCAGTTTACCTGCTCGTTGGCATAAACGGTTTTTACTGCCTCTGCCTGAGCTTTAGTGGCAACTACATAGGGCATGGTCTTGGAGCCGATTCCCTGGAAAGCATTTTCGTATTTTCCGCCGGTAATTTCTGAAATACTTACTCCCCGGTAAACAATATCATAGTTGCTGTCTCTTTCCTCCCATAAAAATCCCATTTTTCCATCGGGCTGCAGAGTACAGGTGGAATAGGCACTGTTATATTGCTGCAAAAGATAAAAATTATCCGTGTTCCAGCCGGTAACGTAGGCTGCTGCCGTAGTATCCCCCTCCTGCAGCTCTTTATAGTAAATTCCTACTCCAACCCTTTTATCATTTTTTAGTGTGGGTAATGACTGAAGGGCAAGATAGCCATACTTTCCAGTCTGGGTGTTTTTTACATAGGTAATATATACCTCTCCGTTGGTACTGTTTCCTGCCGGGAAGTTCAACTCCTGTCTGCTGTCCCAGGCACCCGTTTGATAAGTATCGTCTGCTTTTTCATAATGGAAAACGT
>JBJELS010000221.1:0-1783 GCA_051879275.1 Lachnospiraceae bacterium | reverse complement strand
AAGATAAACATATCATTGTAATCCCCACCAAAACTGTAGCACAGGGAATTACGGCTGTGATTAATTTCGTACCGGACTTAAGTGTGCAGGAGAATGAAGCCATTATGCTGGAGGAAACTACCAAGGTGAAAACCGGGCAGGTTACCTATGCTGTAAGAGATACACAGATAGATGATAAGGAGATTCATCAGGGTGATTTTATGGGTATAGGTGATACGGGAATCCTTGCCGTAGGAAGGGACATGGAAGAGGTTACTCTACAGATGGTGGATGAAATGATGGATGGAGATAAGGAGCTGATCAGTATCTATCACGGTGAAGAAATTTCAGCCGAACAGGCCCGCCTTCTGGCAGACAGGATTGAAGAAAAATATGATACCTGTGATGTGGAACTGCAGTATGGCGGTCAGCCGGTATATTATTACATTATTTCGGTAGAATAAACAGCTTTTGGGGCCGGTGCAAAATTTTGGAGATTTTGCATCGGTCTTTTTGCAAGATACTTCCATCTCATTGAAGTTAAAGGAGAAATCTGATGCAACTGGATTCCGATCTGCGAAAGGTAAAGGGAATAGGAGAAAAAAATGTTCAGCTGTTTCATAAGCTGGAGCTGTATACAGTGGGGGATCTGCTTTATTATCTTCCTAAGGGCTATGAAGCTTTTGAAAAACCGAGGCCCATCGGAGAATGGGAGAGGAATACTGTAGCGACCATACAGGTAAAACTTCCTTATCAGAAAATTGAGCTTAGAAAAACCGGAAGATATACCCTGCTCCAATTTTATCTGGAGGATATGACCGAAAAAGTCAATGTAACCTATTTTAATATGCCGTATCGGAAGCATACCCTTATCCCGGGAAAGGAATATGTCTTTCGGGGGAAATTGGAGGAAAAAAAGGGAAGACTGAGTTTGGATCAGCCCAAATGCTACAAGCCGGAGGAATATGCGAAGCTTTTGGATTCCCTTCAGGCCATCTATCCTTTGACCAGGGGCCTGACCAGTGGATTCATTCAAAAATCGGTAAAGGCTATTTTACAGAGTGTTTCCTTGTCTGAGGAACCCTTTCCGACAGAGCTGGTGGAGAAATATCAGCTTATGGGACGTGAACAGGCCTTTAATGTTTTGCATTTTCCCCGGAATAATGAACAGGTGCTTGAGGCAAGAAGAAGGCTGGTTTTTGAAGAGTTTCTTGCCTTTTGTCTGGAAATTAAAACCAGAAAAAGGGAGACCGAACAGCTGCCTTTTCCCAGTCCTCTTTTTCAAACGGCAGATACAACGAGGCTTTTGGAGCAGCTGCCCTATTCCCTGACAGGAGCACAGCAAAGGGTCTGGGCACAGATTGAAGAGGACCTGCAAAAGGATGTAGCCATGAACCGTATGATTCAGGGAGATGTGGGAAGTGGAAAGACCATTTTGGCGGTTTTAGCCCTGCTGATGTGTGCTTCCAACGGGCGTCAGGGAGCTCTGATGGCGCCTACAGAGGTGCTTGCCCTTCAGCATTATGAAGCCATCAGGGAGATGAGTGAGCGGTATCAATTATGTATTAAGCCCATCCTGGTAACCGGCTCATTAAGGGCCAGAGAAAAACAGCTGGCATATGAGGAAATCAGTGAAGGAAGGGTAAATGTGATAATCGGTACCCATGCCCTGATTCAGGATAAGGTAAAGTATCGGAATCTGGCTCTGGTGATTACGGATGAGCAGCATCGATTCGGGGTAAGGCAGCGTACTCTTTTACAGGAAAAGGGAAAAAATACCCACATTCTGGTTATGAGTGCAACA
>JBJELS010000220.1:0-8212 GCA_051879275.1 Lachnospiraceae bacterium | reverse complement strand
TGGTGGTCATTGAGCATAATCTGGATGTAATCAAGACTGCGGACTACATTATTGATATGGGACCGGAAGGCGGCGACAGGGGCGGAACGGTTGTAGCCTGCGGTACACCGGAAGAGGTGGCAAAGGTTTCTGCATCCTATACCGGACAGTATATTGACAGAATATTAAAAAAAGAGAAAAAAGACTAAAGTATTCTCGGAAAATTCCGAAATAATACAATGACGGAACGACTAAAGAAGCATGGAAGCGGAAAATGGGAAGACCATTTTAGTTTTT
Organism: Lachnospiraceae bacterium; assembly: GCA_051879275.1. Classification (GTDB taxonomy): domain Bacteria; phylum Bacillota; class Clostridia; order Lachnospirales; family Lachnospiraceae; genus SFDP01. The sequence goes on along the minus strand of JBJELS010000220.1, from coordinate 7,936 downwards.
GTGCTTTTTTTGTTAAAACCCTTTCAAAATGGTTTTTTTTCAGTTATAATGTCTGGTGGACAAGTATAGGAACGAATGATTAGATAGAATGACCATAGAACTTTGGAAAGGGGATTGAAGAATGCAATATACCGATATCGGGATTGATCTGGGAACTGCCAGTATTTTAGTATACATCAGAGGAAAAGGCGTTGTGCTCAAGGAGCCATCAGTTGTAGCCTTTGACCGCGACACCAATAAAATTAAAGCCATCGGAGAGGATGCCCGCTTGATGCTGGGACGAACTCCCGGTAATATTGTTGCGGTAAGACCCTTAAGGCAGGGGGTAATTTCTGATTATACCGTTACGGAAAAGATGATGAAATACTTCATCCAGAAGGCCATTGGAAGAAGAACCCTGCGTAAGCCCCGTATTGCGGTATGTGTACCCAGTGGAGTTACTGAGGTAGAGAAGAAGGCGGTAGAGGATGCCACTTACCAGGCAGGAGCCAGAGATGTTTCCATTATTGAGGAGCCCATTGCAGCAGCCATAGGAGCAGGCATCGATATCTCCAAGCCCTGCGGCAATATGATTGTGGATATCGGCGGAGGAACAACGGATATAGCCGTTATTTCCCTGGGGGGAACAGTAGTCAGTGCCTCCATTAAGGTGGCCGGGGATGATTTTGATGAGGCCATTGTCCGTTATATGCGTAAGAAGCATAACCTGTTGATTGGCGAACGGACGGCAGAGGATATTAAGATTAAAATTGGTTCTGCATTTAAACGGACAGAGCCTGACTTTTTGGATGTAAGAGGACGTAATCTGGTAACTGGTCTTCCCAGAACGGTTCGGGTTTCTTCCGAAGAAACGGAGGAAGCATTAAAGGATACTACTTCTCAGATTGTAGAAGCCATCCACACGGTGTTAGAAAAGACTCCGCCGGAGCTGGCAGCAGATATTGCAGACAGAGGAATTGTGCTGACCGGAGGAGGAAGTCTTTTGCGGGGATTGGAGGATCTGATTTGTTCCAAGACGGGAATCAATACCATGACGGCAGAAGAGCCCATGACGGCGGTGGCTATCGGTACAGGTAAATATGTGGAATTTCTGGCAGGCTATAGAGACGAGACTTAAGCCGGCCTAAACAAAGGATAACAGGAGGTAATCCATGGTAAAGGGATTATACACGGCGTATACAGGATTGATTAACGAACAGAACAGAATGGATGTATTGACCAATAATCTGGCCAATGCTTCTACGGTAGGCTTTAAGAAGGAGGGCTCTACCAGTCAGGCCTTTAACGATGTTCTTGCTTATAAGATTAAGGACACTACGGATGGATGGTCTGCCAGACCCCTGGGAGGAATCAGTATGGGGGTGAAGATTGGTGAGACCTATACGGACTTCAGCCAGGGCTCCTTGAGAAGTACGGAGAATACCTTTGATGTGGCTATTTCCGGAAGTGGGTTCTTTGCCGTGGAGTTTACCAATAAAGCAGGGGTGACCTCCACCAAATATACCAGAGACGGAAGCTTTATTTTGAATAAGGACGGTTATCTGGTAACTAAGGATGGAGACTGGGTGCTGGGAAGCAATAACAATCGGATTCAGTTGAACCCCAATCTGCCGGCATCCATTGATCAGGCAGGAAATATCTGGCAGGATGACAGACAGGTGGCTACCATAGGGATAACCGATTTTGAAGATTATAATTATCTGGAGCATTATGGTGAGAATTATTATCAGCCTGTAGATGGAGCTACAACACGGGCCGGTGACTACAAGATTATGTCCGGTTATCTGGAAATGGCCAATATGTCCGTGGTAACAGAAATGGTAAATATGATCAGTGTATCCAGAGCATACGAAACCAATCAGAAAATGGTGCAGACTTTTGATAATACCTTGGAGATTTCCTCCAAGCAGTTAGGTAAGGTACAATAGTTCCCGGATGAGGCATCAGGAGGGGTAAACTTAAGGATTGAACACGAAGGAGGAAAAGGGCAGCGATGGTTAGATCGTTATGGACAGCGGCAACGGGAATGATTTCCCAGCAGACAAATGTAGACAATATTGCTAATAATCTTGCGAATGTAAACACGGTAGGCTATAAGACAGAGGTTGCGGAATTTAAGTCTCTCCTCTATCAGACCATGCAGACCAAAACCACTACGGCCAATGGTCAGAATAAGCCGGTAAGTGCTCAGGTGGGGCTGGGTGTACGTAACTCGGCAATTACTTCCATTTTTAAGCAGGGTAGTCTGCTTGCTTCAGAGAGCGATACGGCATTTGCCATTCAGGGTGATGGTCTCTTTGCGGTAAGAGGACAGGATGGACAGACCTATTATACCAGAAACGGTAACTTCCTCTTTACCACTGCCACCAACAATCAGATGATGCTGGCAACAACAGACGGTCTGCCGGTTCTGGATACAACAGGGAATCCGATTGTTCTGCCTACCACCTATGTGGCAAGCCGTTTGGGAGTTAATGCAAGGGGCGAACTGACCTATCCCGATGAAGCCAATAATCCTCAGCCTATCGGAGTTGCTATCGGAGTTTTCCAATTTACGAATCCTTCCGGACTGGAAAAGGTGAATGATACCATGTATGCGGTGACGGCAGCCAGTGGAGCAGCCATTAACGAAGCGACCAATGATAATGTGGAAAAAAGCAGTATTATTCAGGGATATTTAGAGGGATCCAGTGTACAGGTTGCAGATGAAATGGTAAATCTGATTGTGGCACAGAGAGCCTATGAAATGAATTCCAAAGCAATCACGACTACGGACGAAATGCTTCAGCAGGCTAATCAGCTTAGACGTTAGTCCTTAATACAGGTGGGATATGGAATAGGGGATATTCAGAAAGGCGGTATGAACTATGGAACTTTCAGGATTAACAGATATTTACAGCAGCTATCTGGATCAGCAGATTGATAATGCACAGACATCTAAGCTGCAGAGTACGATTACCAAGGATTACAGCAAGGCAACAGATGATGAACTGATGGATGTGTGCAAGCAGTTTGAAGCTTATTTTCTGGAGCAGGTATTCAAACAAATGGAGAAGACCATTCTGAAGGACGAGGAATCATCAGGCTCAACCTCCACACTGGTGGATTATTTCAAAGATTCTGCTATTGCAGAGCTGGCTACCCAGTCTACGGAAACTCAGGGTTTGGGAATTGCTCAGATGCTGTATGAGCAGATGAAAAGAAATTATAATTTATAAAATAAAGGCTGCTCCTTATGGGGTAGCCTTTTCTATGCGGTGTGATAATTAGGAATAAAGGGAAAACGGGATGGAAATAAAGGGCTATATAGATCATGTTATTTATCGAAAACCGGAAAATGGCTATACGGTCTTTGTTCTGAGTACAAAGGAGGAGGATATTACCTGTGTAGGTTATCTTCAGCAGGTTGATCAGGGAGAAAATCTTTTGATTCAGGGAGAAGAGGTAGAGCATCCCCTTTACGGAAGCCAGATTAAAGTAAGCTCATACCAAATTGTACTGCCGGATGATCTTCAAAGTATGGAAAGATATCTGGGAAGCGGGGCAATAAAGGGAGTAGGTCCGGCTCTTGCCAAAAGAATCATGAAGGAGTTTGCTGAGGATACCTTCCGTATTATTGAAGAGGAGCCGGAAAGACTGACGCGGGTGAAGGGAATCAGTGAAAGGATAGCCAGGGAAATCAGTACCCAGATGGAAGAAAAAAAGGATATGCGCCAGGCAATGCTTTTTCTGCAGCAGTACGGAATATCCCATAATCTGGCGGTAAAAATTTATGAAACCTATGGTAGCAGTACCTTTCAGAAAATCAGGGAAAATCCTTATCAGCTGGCAGAAGATATACACGGTATCGGCTTTAAAATGGCAGATGAAATTGCAGCTCGGATGGGAATAAAAACAGATTCGGATTATCGTATACGAAGTGGTATATTATATACCCTGCTTTTGGCTTCTTTAGAAGGGCATGTCTATCTTCCCAGAGAGATTTTGCTAAGAAATACGGGAATAATGCTGGAGCTTCCCCGGGAGGTTATCGAGATTCAGCTTTCCAATCTGGCCATGGATAAGAAAGTGGTGATAAAAACAGATGGAGAAAATATATATATTTATGCGGCTGTTTACTATTATGCAGAGCTGAATTGTGCAAGGATGCTGTCAGATATTAATGCTTCACTGCAGATATTTGAGAGGGAGGGGAGGAAGAAAGATAAGCTGGAGGAAGAATTTGAACAGGCTGTTTTGAAAAAGCTTAGCCGCCTGGAAGAGAGCTTGGGTATCCATCCGGATGAACTGCAGAAGCAAGCGGTACTGGAGGCTGCAAAGCATGGAGTCCTTCTTCTTACCGGAGGTCCCGGAACAGGAAAAACTACCACAATCAATATGCTGATTGCCTACTTTGAAAAAGAGGGTATGGATATTTTTCTGGCAGCACCTACCGGAAGGGCGGCGAAAAGAATGACGGAGGCTACCGGCTTTGAAGCACGAACCATTCATCGTCTTCTGGAATTAAGCGGAGGACTCAGTGAGGATGGTAAGAAGGCAAGCTTTGCCAGAAAAGAAGACAATCCTCTGGAAGCGGATGTGGTGATTATTGATGAAATGTCCATGGTGGATATTCATCTCTTTCAAGCTCTTCTTAAGGCTGTATCCCCGGGAACCAGACTGATTCTGGTAGGAGATGTTAATCAGCTGCCTTCTGTGGGACCGGGACAGGTTCTTCAGGATTTGATTGTTGCCGGAGCTTTTTCGGTGGTACGGCTGGAAAAGATTTTTCGTCAGGCACAAAATAGTGATATAGTAGTAAATGCCCATAAGATTCATCAGGGAGAAAAACTTAAGCTGGATAATAAAAGCAATGACTTTTTTTTCCTGGAAAGAAAAGATGTTAATGTAATCTATAAGCATATGATTCAATTAATCCAGGAAAAGCTTCCGGCATACTATCAGGTTAAGCCCAGGGATATTCAGGTGCTTACCCCCATGAGAAAAGGAAATCTGGGAGTGGAGACCCTGAATCGTATCCTGCAGAAATATCTGAATCCTGAAGGGAAAGAGAAACAGGAATATTTGTATGGGGATACTGTTTTCAGAACCGGGGATAAGGTAATGCAGGTGAAAAATAATTATCAGCTGGAATGGGAAATCGTCAGCAAATACAATATTCCCATTGATAAGGGAATAGGGGTATTCAATGGAGACATGGGGACAATCAGGGAAATTTCTACCCATAGCCAAAGCCTTACTGTAGAGTTTGATGATTTCCGCAGGGTGACTTATCCCTTTTCCGCTATGGAGGAGCTGGAGCTGGCCTATGCTGTCACAATCCATAAGTCCCAGGGCAGTGAGTATCCGGCGGTGATTCTGCCGCTTCTTGGGGGCCCCAGGCAGCTTTTAAACCGTAATCTGCTTTATACAGGGGTAACCAGAGCAAGAAGCTGTATAACGATTTTGGGAAGCAGAGAAATTCTGGAAGAGATGATTGCCAATGGCAACGAAAATAAGCGCTATACAGGGTTGGCTTTACGAGTGAGAGAAGTAGAAGGATTATAAGTGAAAAACTGGAGAATTTCTGACGTATTGTTTCCGAAGAGATGTGCCGTTTGTGACAGAGTACTCCCTTTATTTGTCTCCGGTGGAGGGATTTGTGCTTCCTGTACTAAAAATCTGCACTATCTGGAGGAACCCTTATGCTGCAAATGCGGCAAGCCGGTGGAGGAAGAGGAGGAATATTGTTATGACTGCAGAAATAAAACCCATGAGTTTATTGAAGGGGCAGCCCTGTTTCCCTACGATTACATCCGTTCTTCCCTGTATCGTTTTAAATACGGAGGAAGACAGGAATATGCCTGGTTTTATGCTAAACAGATAGCTCTACATATGACCGAAAGGGTGAAAAGGTGGAGACCCCAGGCTCTTGTACCGGTACCCATGTTTAAGAAGAAGAAACGCTTAAGAGGGTATAATCAGGCAGAGGTTCTGGCCTGCAGACTTTCCAGGCTTTGGAATATTCCGGTACTTGAGAATTTGGTGATTCGGGTAAAAAATACGCGGCCAATGAAGGAAATTGATGGTACAGAAAGACAAAATAATTTGAAAAAAGCTTTCAAATTAGGCGAAAATGATGTAAAATTGAATACAATTATAGTAATCGATGACATCTATACTACAGGGAGTACCGTGGATGCTGTAACTAAAGTATGCCATGAAGCAGGAATCAGGAATGTCTATGTTATTTCTGTATCCATAGGACATGGCCTTTAAAGGAGGAATAACATGAATGTTAAGAATTGCAAAAGATGTAAACGTTTATTTAATTATGTAACGGGACCTATGCTCTGTGCAGCCTGCCGGGAAGAAGAGGAGGCTAAGTTTCAGGAGGTAAAAAAATATGTATCTGAGAATATAAATACAGATATTCAGACGGTATCCGAGGTCTGTGATGTCAGCGTGAAGCAGATTCAGCAATGGGTAAGAGAAGAGAGGCTTGTCTTTTCGGATGATTCACCCATGGGTATTGGCTGCGAACGCTGCGGTGCCATGATTAAAAGCGGTAAGTATTGTGCTAAATGTAAGGCTGATTTGACCAATGTGCTGAATAATGCAATTGGAAAGAAGGGAAGCTTTACGCCTCCGCCGCAGCCTCAAAGAGAGGGTGCCAGAATGCGTTATCTGGATAAACAGTAGGGAAGGTCAGAGAATTTAATGGTAAATGAAGAACGGGTAAAGCTAATGACACGTATGGCAGCCTATGAGAGCGGAGAGTTTCGCAGACACAGGGCGGTAACCGTTTTTTTCAGAAGCGATTACATCAGTCTGCAGATGGTAAAAACGGTGATTTCCACGACCATAGCCTATGCTGTACTTTTGGGACTGTACATGATGTACGACTTTGAAATTTTCATGAAGGAAATCTACCAGATGGATATGATTCAATTCATCAAAACGGTGTTGATTCTGTATCTGATTATGCTGGCATTTTTTTTGCTGGTTACCTATATCACAGCACTATACCGATACAACTGCTCACTGCAGAGTATGAAGCTGTTTTACGGTAATTTGAAGAAAATGTCTCAGCTATACGGAGAAGAGGAATAAAAGGAGAGAAGCGAAAGGAAATATCCATGTCGAGTTTACTGGAATTAAGAGAAACGATTAAACAATTTTATTACAGACACGAGGTATATGTCAGCCCTCTTCTTAAATTTTTGGGAGCACTGCTTTCTCTGGTGGTAATCAATGCCAGTATGGGCTATATGGATATGCTCAACAGCATGATTATTGTATTGGTGGTTGCCCTGATGTGTTCCTTCATGCCGCGAAATTTTATTGTACTGATATCTGCTCTGTTTGTTTTGCTGCACAGCTACGCATTGGCGATGGAGTGTGCAGTGGTGGTGCTGGCAGTGTTTGCTCTGATGTTTTTGCTGTATTTTCGTTTCACCCCCAAAAATACCGTGGTTGTACTGGCGACCCCATTGCTGTTTGCCCTGAAGATTCCTTATGTGATGCCGGTGGCTGTAGGACTTCTGGGAGGGCCGGTTTCCGTTATTGCGGTCAGCTGCGGTGTAGTGATTCGGTTTATCGTTAAATATATGAAGGATAATTTTGCTGCATTTTCTGCACAGGATGCGGAGACCGGTTCTCAAAAGCTGAGATTGATGATTGATGGAATCATGGAAAATAAAGCCATGCTGGTGACCATTATTGTCTTTGCAGTAACGATTATTCTGGTGTATACGATAAGAAGAATGTCCATTGATCACGCATGGAATGCAGCCATTTTGGTAGGGATTTCCACCAATGCCGTACTTTTATTAATTTGTGAGTTTATGATGGATTTAAACTTCTCAGTTTTGGGAATTATAGGAGGAAGCATAGCCGCCTTTTTCATTTGTCAGATTATCCGGTTTATGGAGTTTAATGTGGATTACAGTCGTAC
>JBJELS010000219.1:0-8217 GCA_051879275.1 Lachnospiraceae bacterium | reverse complement strand
GGAAGATATGGTGACAATAGGTAAGCAGCATCCCTTGCGGGGTGCTTTTGGCCGTATCTTCTTTTACAGAGGATGCGGCTTTTTTATTATGGGGAAAAATGGAGAGAGGAAAAAATGGAAACAAGAATTGCACTGATTGGAATTATGGTGGAGAATCCGGATTCGGTAGAAAGGCTTAATCAGCTTCTCCATGAGTATGGCTCCTACATCATTGGCAGGATGGGTATCCCCTATCGCCAGAAGAATGTACATGTGATCAGCATTGTTATTGATGCATCCCAGAATGTAATCAATGCGCTGACAGGAAAAATCGGAAGAATGGAGGGGATTACGGCAAAAACAGTATATTCTTCCGTAAATACGACGGATGGAGGAGAAAAATGAGTCAGTCATGCAGGCAGATGGTAGATGAAATCAGAGAAAAAAGAAATCTGACAAAGGAGCAGCTGATATGCCTGCTTGGAACAGAGAATACAGAGGATGTGGAATATCTGCGACAACAGGCAAGAGAGACAGCACAAAGGATATATGGCAATCAGGTGTTTATCCGAGGCTTGATTGAGTTTACCAATTATTGTAAAAATGACTGTTATTATTGTGGAATCAGACGGAGCAATCACAAAGCAGAAAGATACCGCCTTACACAGGAGCAGATTTTGAACTGCTGCGCTACGGGCTATGAGCTGGGCTTTCGTACCTTCGTTCTGCAGGGCGGGGAGGACGGATATTTTACCGATGAGCGTATTTGCAGGATAATTCGGACAATCAGGGAGCGCTATCCGGATTGTGCCATTACCCTCTCCATCGGGGAGAAGGAAAGAGAGAGTTATCAGGCCTACTATGATGCGGGAGCAGACCGTTATCTGCTGCGGCATGAAACAGCAGATGAGAATCACTATGGAATTTTGCATCCCCGGGAGCTTACCCTGAAAAACAGGAAACGCTGCCTGTATGATTTAAAGGAAATCGGATTTCAGACCGGCTGTGGATTTATGGTGGGGTCTCCCGGGCAGACGACAGACACTCTTTATGAGGACCTGCAGCTGATTCGGCAGCTAAAGCCGCAGATGGTGGGTATCGGGCCCTTCATTCCGCAAAAGGATACGCCCTTTGGCGAAAAGGCGGCGGGAACTCTGGAAATGACCCTGCGCCTGCTTGCCGTCATTCGGCTTCTTCATCCTCCGGTACTGCTGCCGGCAACAACGGCTCTGGGTACCATCCACCCAAAGGGCAGAGAGCTGGGAATTTTATCCGGGGCAAATGTGGTGATGCCCAATTTATCTCCCGTTGATGTAAGGGAGAAATATAAGCTGTATGACAATAAGATTTGTACCGGTGACGAGGCGGCAGAATGCCGCTTTTGCACAGAGCGGCGGATGAACAGCATCGGCTATGTCGTTGCGGTAGCAAGAGGGGACTGCAGAGATCATCTGCAGAATCAGAGAAGGTAAAAGGGAGGAAAACACGATGTATAATGAAAAATCGTTAAAGGCAGAGGAATTCATTTCAGATGAGGAAATCAGAGAGACTCTGGCCTATGCGGAGAAAAACAAGGAAAACAGGGAGGTAATTAACCGGATTTTGGAGAAGGCAAGGCAGAAGAAGGGGCTTAATCACAGAGAGGCATCTGTACTTTTAGCATGTGAGATTCCGGAAAAGCTGGAGGAAATTTATGCGTTGGCAGAGCAGATTAAGAAAGACTATTATGGCAACCGGATTGTTTTATTTGCCCCTCTCTATCTGTCAAATTACTGTGTCAATGGCTGTATCTACTGTCCCTACCATCTGAAAAACAAAAGCATTGCCAGAAAGAAGCTGACCCAGGAGGAAATCAGAAGAGAGGTAATTGCCTTACAGGATATGGGACATAAGCGGCTGGCAATCGAAGCGGGAGAAGACCCGGTAAACAATCCCATTGAATATATCCTGGAGTGTATCGATACGATTTACAGCATCAAGCATAAAAACGGAGCAATCCGTCGGGTGAATGTAAATATAGCGGCAACAACAGTAGAAAATTACCGCAGGCTGAAGGAGGCCGGCATCGGAACCTATATCCTGTTTCAGGAGACCTACCATAAAGAAACCTATGAGCGTATTCATCCCACAGGGCCAAAGCATGATTATGCCTACCATACAGAAGCCATGGATCGGGCCATGGAGGCGGGAATTGATGATGTGGGTCTTGGGGTTTTATTCGGACTGGAGATGTACCGTTATGAGTTTGCAGGCCTGTTAATGCATGCTGAGCATCTGGAGGCTGTACATGGGGTTGGCCCACATACCATCAGTGTACCTAGAATCAAGCGTGCAGAAGGGATTGACCCTTCCGACTTTGACAATGGAATCAGCGATGATATTTTTGCAAAAATCTGTGCACTTATCCGTATTTCGGTTCCCTATACAGGAATGATTATTTCCACAAGAGAAAGCAAAGAGGTAAGGGAAAGAGTGCTGCATCTGGGGGTATCTCAAATCAGCGGAGCTTCCAGAACAAGTGTAGGAGGCTATGTAGAGCCGGAGCCGGAGGAAGAAAATTCACAGCAGTTTGATATCAGTGACAACCGAACCCTGGATGAGGTAGTAAACTGGTTGATGAAGCTGGGCTACATCCCAAGCTTTTGTACGGCCTGCTACCGGGAGGGAAGAACAGGAGACCGCTTTATGGCACTTTGCAAGAGTATGCAGATTCTAAACTGCTGTCATCCCAATGCCCTGATGACCCTGAAGGAATATTTAGAGGATTATGCCGGTGAAGAGACAAGGAAAATTGGGATGGAGCTGATTGCACGCGGCCTGGAGGAAATTCCGAATCCCAAGGCAAAGCAGACCGCCTATGAGTATATTCACGATATTTCCCAGGGCATGCGGGATTTCCGTTTTTAAAGTGGAGGAGGAAAAGAGTATGGGAGAAGGTCTTTTGCAGACACCCTCAGCCAATCGACTTCATATCGGCGTATTTGGCAGGGCAAACAGTGGTAAATCAACCTTTATTAATGCACTTACCGGGCAGCAGGTATCCATCGTTTCGGAAACGGCGGGAACAACAACAGACCCTGTATACAAGGCGATGGAGCTTCATCCCATCGGAGCCTGTGTCCTGATGGATACAGCAGGCTTTGATGATACGGGAGAGCTGGGAGAAAAGCGCGTGGAAAAAACACGTTTGGCTTCGGAGAAGGCAGATATTGCCATTCTGCTCTTTCCTGTGGATGCGTTGGGAGAAGAAGGGGAATTTAATGCGGGTCATGCAGAAAAAATTTTTCAAAGAGAGCTTTATTGGTATCGCCTGTTTCGGGAAAGAAAGACACCGGTTCTTTTGTTGATTGGGAAAGCGGAGAAAAAGGAGACAAGGAAACTGTATACCTGGCTAAAGGAGGTTACGGGAGAGGAAGCAATTTCGGTCAGTGCAAAAACCGGAGCGGGGATAGAAAAGGTGAAGGAAGAACTGGCAAGAAAGCTGCCGGAAAATTATGGAAATGATTCCATTACGGGGAATCTGGTACAGAAGGGAGATCTGGTATTGCTGGTGATGCCTCAGGATATTCAGGCACCGAAGGGTCGTCTGATTCTTCCCCAGGTGCAGACCATACGAGAGCTGCTGGATAAAGGCTGCCTGATTATGAGTGCAACAAAGGATGAGCTGCCTTCCTCTCTTGCAGCCTTAAGCCGTCCGCCTAAGCTGATTATCACCGATTCCCAGGTCTTTGGCTATGTCTATGCGAATAAGCCGGAGGAGAGCATGCTGACCTCCTTTTCCGTTCTGTTTGCGGCATATAAGGGTGACCTGCCCTACTATGTAGAGGGGGCAAGGAAGCTTGACTCCCTTACAGCCCATTCCAGGGTACTGATCGCAGAGTGCTGTACCCATGCTCCTCTCAAAGAGGATATCGGGCGGGTAAAGCTTCCACGAATGCTGAAAAAGCGCTTTGGGGCTACACTGATCACAGACATTGTAAGCGGAACAGATTTTCCGGAGGATTTAACAGGCTATGACCTGATTATTCAGTGCGGAGCATGTATGTTCAATCGAAAGTATGTAATATCACGGATTGACCGGGCAAAGAATCAGGACATTCCCATGACAAATTATGGAGTGGCGATTGCCCATCTGACAGGAATTTTAGAGCAGGTATCCATGCCAAATTAAAGAGAAGCAGTCCCTTTTTGCAGCCGCAGCCATGCAACAAAAGAGAAGAAATACTTGACATAAGTTATCCACATTTGTAGAATACCTATACACGGTCTGTACTGCTTTTTTAAGCTGATCAGACGGTTAATTTGGATTAAGAGAGGTTTAGTAAGGATGAAATTAAACAGAGTGTTTAGTGTAATATGTGCAATACTTATGATGTTTACCCTGACTGCATGTGAGGCAGCAAATCAGGAAAATGCAGCTGCCACTCAGACAGAGGGCAGTACGGAATCGGCTGCAGAGGGTAAGGGCGGCATCGCCTTTAAAGAGACAGAAAAGAATCCCTATAGTGATCCGATTAAGATTGCATGGATTCCCACAGCGGCTTCGGAAGCAAACGGAACAGCCTGGGGAAAAGGAATTAAGCAGGAGCTGGAATATTGGAATAATGTTGAGTTTAGTATTTTTGATGGAGAGAAAAGCTCTGACACACAGAATGCCATTATTGCCGACTTGATTGCCCAGGGGTATGACGGTATTATTTTACAGGCCTGGAATTCTGATGCCAGTGCCCAGGCAGTTGCAGATGCGGAAGCAGCCGGTATTCCCGTAGTTTGTATCAACATCGATGTAAATACGCCACATGCAGGCCTGGTTGCCATGACGGATGTGGAAGCCGGATATGCAATCGGTCAGCGTATGGCAGAGGATCTTAATGGAAAAGGCAATATCGTGGTTATTCAGGCAACACCGGGGGCTGCACGGGGAGAAAGCCTGGAACAGGGATTTCAGCAGGCGATGGCAGAATATCCGGACATCACCATTTTGGATGAGCAGACGGCTGAGTGGAATATGGAAAAGGCCAATACCGTTATGCAGGACTTTTTGACTACATACGGGGATCAGATTGATGCCGTTTTTGCCCATAATGATCAGATGGCCGAGGGTGCAGGAGAAGCGGTAAGAAATGCAGGACGCTCCGATATTATGATTTGGGGTGCCAACGGGGAAACAAAGGCACTGGAGTATATTGAATCCGGAATCATCACAGGAACGGTTTATACCAACTGTTATGACCAGGGGGCAACAGCTGCACGCATGCTGATGATGTATATTGGCTCCAATATGGATACATCAACCTTTACCAGGACACCGGTGATTAAGATGCCGCCTATGACCGTAGATGCAACTAATGTTGACTCCATTACGGAGGATATGCGGTGGTAATCGGTTAGAATTGCAGACTTACAATAGGACAGATGGCGCGTGTCGCACGCAGCCATCTGTTTCTGAATACAGGCAAAATGGAGGTATACATGAGACAAGAAACCCTACGGCGTATGATTTCCTTTGCTCTCCTGTTAATTTTGGTTATTATCTTTTCGATAACAACAGATTCTTTTTTCGCCCAGGCAAATATCATAACCCTTTTGCGGGAATGCTCGGTTGTCGGTATTTTGGCTATCGGGGTAACCATAACCATTATCACAGGAGGTAACGACCTTTCCTGCGGCCATTTAATGGGTACCGTTTGTATGGTGTTTGCTCATCTGTACTATTATACCGGATTACCCTTAATGGCCATTCTCCTGCTCTCGCTTTTGACTGCCGTTGCAGGAGGACTCCTTAATGGTATTTGTGTTGGAGTGTTACAGATTCCGGATTTTGTTGCCACTTTGTCAACACAGTTTATTTTTACCGGGCTGACTTATATTTTGGCTATTCGTAATGAATATGGACAGATCAGTGCAACGCAGATCAATAATAAAACCATGGTTGCCCTGGGAGGACAAATTCCGGGAGGGCTCTATCTGGTAACACTGGTCTTTTTCGGCATGGCAATTTTAGGACAGATTTTTTTGAAAATGACAAAGTGGGGTACCCATATTTATGCAATAGGTGCTAATCGCAAAAGTGCGGAATACTCCGGTATCAGCTTTATCAAAACGAAAATAACGGCCTTTATTCTCTCCGGAATATGTGCCTTTACAGCAGCTATGTTTACCATTGGCAGATACCGTTCCAATGAGGTGGCAACAGGGCAGACCTTTGCCTTACAGGCCATATCGGCGGCAGTTATCGGAGGTGCTGCCTTTACCGGCGGAAGAGGAGATATGTTTGGTACGGTAATGGGAGTGCTGTTTATGCAGGTACTTAGAAATGGTATGCGTAAATATGGCTTTACCACACAGACCCAGGCCGTTGTATCCGGTCTGATCATTGTGCTAATGCTGATTTTTGATGCCTATTACAATGAATTTATGCATAAGCGCAATAAAAGAGCTGCAGCGGCTGCACAGGAAAAGAAGGCGGTGAAGGCAAATGGATAAAGAGATTTTATTTGAAATGAAAAATATAGAAAAAATATTTGCCCATGTCCATGCTCTGGATCGTGTGAATTTTCAGGTGCGAAAGGGAGAGGTTCATGCTCTTTTAGGGGAAAACGGAGCAGGCAAATCGACGCTGATTAAGATTTTGACGGGAGTATATCCTAAGGATGGCGGACAGATTTTTATGGAAGGAAAGGAAGTAAATATTTCCTCCCGAGAAGAGGCGGCCGCCCTGGGGATTTCCGTTATTTTTCAGGAGCTTTCTCTGGTTCCCACCCTTTCCGTCTATCAGAATATCATGCTGGGAAAGGAGCTTTCCTGTCTGGGCTTTGTTAAAGTAAAGCAGGAGAAAAAAAGAATTGCCGATCTGATCGAATACTACGGATTTTCATTGGGAGTAAATGATATTGTGGAAACCTTATCTGTAGCCCAGATGCAGATGGTGGAAATTCTAAAGGCCCTTGCGGCTGAGGCAAAGCTGATTATTATGGATGAACCCACAGCCTCCCTCTCCAGTCATGAATCAGAGCTTCTGTTTAACATTATCCATCAGCTTAAGGGACGGGGAGTAAGTATCATTTACATCTCCCATCGATTGGAAGAGGTATTCAACCTTTCTGATCGCATCACCATTTTGAGAGATGGTAAGAATGAAGGGGTTGTGGAGAAGAACCGGATTGTTCCTGCAGAAATCATTAAAAGGATGATTGGAAAGTCGGTCAGTGAGGCAACGGCATCAAGGATGCTTCAGCAGTCAGAGGAAGAAACGGTGCTTTCGGTACAGCAGCTGAGCTGTCTGGGGGCTTATGAAAATATCAGCTTTGAGGTGAAACGGGGAGAAGTGCTGGTGCTCACCGGCCTGGTGGGCTCGGGACGTACGGAAATCCTTCGGGCTGTCTATGGGGCGGATCCTCATGACAGCGGGCGGATAGAGCTGGAGGGAAAGGCCTATCAGCCAAAGATTAAACAGGCCATTGCAGCAGGTCTTGGCCTGATTCCGGAGGATAGACGTACCCAAGGATTTTCCCCCCTGCTGTCCGTAACCGGAAATGTGGCACTGACCAATTACGACAGGCTTGCTTCAAAGGGCTTTATCCATAAAGCAGATGAGGACAGGCTGGGTCGTCATGTGGCTCGTCTGGTGGATCTGCGCCCTCCTAATCCGGATGTGTCAGTGGGAAATCTTTCCGGGGGAAATCAGCAGAAGGTCGTGCTGGGTAAATGGCTGACCCGTGACCTTAAGGTGCTTTTGATTGATGAACCCACCGTTGGCATAGATATAGGCGCTAAGGATGAAATTTACCGGATTATTGAAAATCTCTCCAAAAGGGGAGTTGCCATACTTATGGTATCCTCCGATATTGCAGAGGTTTTGCGGGTGGCTCACCGTATCCTTGTTATGCGGGAAGGAAAAATCGTGAAGGAATTTCATACCGGCATCGTTACCCAGGAGGATATTCTGATGGCTTCATCAGGATTTGAAGCAGAAGGAGGGGAGGAGTAAAATGAAGAAAAGCAGAGCAGATATTATCAAAGGAATATTTTCCAACAGCCGAATCATTGTTCTGGTTTTACTGTGTGTTTTTCTGACTCTTTCTACGAAAGGGAGATTCTTTACCTATAGTAATTTTGTCAGTATCCTGTATTCCATTTCCTTAACGGGTATTATGATTTGCGGTGCTGTCTTTCCGGTTTTATTGGGGGGAATTGACCGCACGGTTTCCGGGAATGCGGCGGGATGCGGAGCAATGG
>JBJELS010000218.1:0-8226 GCA_051879275.1 Lachnospiraceae bacterium | reverse complement strand
GTTATACAGACCGTATACGAGAGAATTTATTTCCTTGCCTCCGGGGATACCCAAATAGGAGAGACCGCTGAATTTCCGGTTTTCGTAAAAAATACCAAAGATTGGAAAATGAGAATCACAGTCGAGAACAGCCTCCATATCGGAATCGGTTCCGGCCTCGATATATTCTGTACTGATACAGCTGCACAAAGAGGATATATCATTCAAAAGCCGGGCCAACTCCAGAGACTTAGCTGTATCCTTTTCTAAAATGGCAATTAAAATAACCTTTTTCTTCAATTTTTTAAAGATATTCTTCAACTCTTTTTTTTGAGTATCATCCAGAAGCTCACTGCTTCCGCAATTCTTATAATATTCCATCAGCTTACCTTCTCTTTATTACTTTCACAACCGGCTGAAGTACGATTCTCAGCTTATTCGACATGGTCTTCCTTCCTTACAGCAAACCTACAAGCTCCAGACTGGGTTTTAAGGTTTCGGCTCCGGGCTGCCACTTGGCAGGACATACCTGATCGCCGTGGGTATAAACAAACTGGCAGGCCTGTACCTTACGTAAAAGTTCTTCAGCATTGCGTCCTACATTGCCGGCATTTATTTCATAGGCAACGATTCTGCCCTCGGGATTTAGGATGAAAGTTCCCCGTTCTGCAAGTCCCTCATCCTCAATCAGCACTTCAAAATCCCGGCACAGGGCATGTGTAGGATCGGCCAGCATGGGGTAGCGAATCTTTCCTACCTTTTCAGAGGTGTCATGCCATGCCTTGTGAACAAAATGTGTGTCGGTAGATACAGAGTAAACAGCACAGTCAATTTCCGTAAAACGGTCATACAGATTTGCAAGATCCTCCAACTCTGTGGGACATATGAAAGTAAAATCAGCAGGATAAAAGAAAAGTACATTCCAGTGTCCAAGCAGATCAGCTTTGCTGACCGTTCGGAATATGCAATTATCATATGCCTGAACCAAAAAGTCACTTATTTCCTTATTAATTAATGACATATCGCCTTCCCTCCCTCTTCATTATGCTTTGGATAATCAAATTATTATTTAAGCCATTTGTTGTTTTTATCATAGTACAAAGGATGTCCGAATGTCAATAAAAGCCCTGCATCTGCCTGATTATTTGTGGCTTCCGTGCATATTATTTTCCCATTCTGCCATACTAAGAAAAACGAAGTGTATGGAGGAGAGTATGGAAGGAAGCAGAAATAAAATGATGGGAAGAGGAAGCATGGAATTTGGGACTTCGGTTAGAATTGCCTGCAGTGCCTCCATTGTAGGAAAGAAGGAGGGGGAAGGTCCCCTGGGAGCGCTTTTTGACCGGGTGGGAGAAGAGGATATGTTTGGGGCTTCTACCTGGGAGGAGGCAGAAAGCAATCTGCAGAAGGAAGCAGTATCTATTTGCCTGAATAAAAGTGGAATTTCAATAGAGGAGGTTCGCTATTTATTTGCAGGAGACTTACTTGGTCAATCTATTGCTTCCAGCTTTGGTCTGGCTCAGTATGAGACTCCCCTGTTCGGTCTGTATGGGGCCTGCTCCACCAGTGGTCTGTCCATTGCCCTGGGTGCAATCACCGTTGCGGCAGGACTGGCAGATAAAGTCATGTGTGTCACCTCCAGCCATTTTGCCAGTGCGGAAAAGGAGTTTCGTTATCCGCTGGAATACGGAAATCAGCGTCCGCTTTCCGCCTCCTGGACGGTAACCGGAGGGGGAGCCTTCCTCTTATCCCAAAGTCCGTCGGATAAGGATAGGGCACAGATCAGTGGGATTACTCCGGGAAAAATTGTTGACTATGGATTGAAGGATTCCATGAATATGGGGGCTTGTATGGCACCGGCAGCCTGTGACACTATTTATCGTCATTTTCAGGATTTTAAGCGAAAGCCAGAGGACTATGACAAAGTTGTCACCGGAGATTTGGGCTATGTGGGGCAGCAGGCACTTATAGACTTACTTGGTCAAAAAGGGATTGATCTTTCAGATAAGCATATGGACTGCGGAATTGAAATCTTTAATCAGGACAGCCAGGATACCCATGCGGGAGGAAGCGGCTGTGGGTGCGCGGCTACGGTGCTGTCCGCTTACCTGTTAAAACAGCTGGAGGAAAACAGCTGGAACAGGATTCTCTTCGTTCCTACGGGAGCATTGCTTAGCAGAGTCAGCTTTAACGAGGGAAATACGGTACCGGGAATTGCTCACGGAGTGGTTATAGAAAGGATTTCGTAAATAGATTGAAAAAAAACTCCTCCACTGTTATACTGAAAGTTGTTTTAAAGGGGTGACAGCAGTGAGATTGATGGAATTTAAGATGGAACGGCAGGGACTTTTACAGGAGGGACAGCAGGTTACGGTAACAGAGGGGATTTTACCCAGTAACTACTACTATACCATAGACCCCTCACTGGCCATGTCCGGCAACATTCCTTTCCGGGAAAGACTGCTGGTAAAAGAAGGGACTGTGACAAAGATTGTGGAGAATCAAAGGGGATTCTATGTCACCGTATCCTTTGAGGACACTAACCCTAATGCAGGAGAGAGGTAAAACAGCAGGAGGAAAGAAAATGAGTATAAAAAAGATTATGACCAATAAGGCACCGGCAGCAATCGGACCCTATTCTCAGGGGATTATTGCGGATAAATTTTTATTTGCTTCGGGACAGATTCCCATTAATCCTAAAAGCGGTGTGGTAGAGGCTGAAGGAATCGAAAGCCAGGCTCACCAGGTAATGAAGAACATTGGGGCAATCTTAGAGGAAGCCGGAAAGGATTACGCCAGCGTGGTAAAGACCACCTGCTTTTTGGCGGATATGAAGGATTTTGCGGCATTTAATTTTGTATATGAGCAGTATTTTACGGAAAAACCTGCCAGAAGCTGCGTGGCCGTAAAAGAGCTTCCCAAATCCGTGCTTTGCGAAGTGGAAGTTATTGCCTATCTGGGATAGCAGGGACAAGAGGAAATCAGGATGAGAAAAACAATCGTTTTGATCGGAATGCCGGGGGCAGGAAAAAGCACGGTAGGTGTGGTTCTGGCCAAAAGACTGGGGCTGGATTTTGTGGATTCTGATCTGGTGATTCAGCAGAAAGAGGGAAAGCTTTTGCATCAGCTGATTCAGCAGCAGGGACTGGAGGGCTTTCTGGAAACGGAGAACCGGATCAATGCCTCCCTGTCACCCACGGCAGCGGTAGTGGCTACCGGAGGAAGCGTAATTTACGGAAAAGAGGCGATGGAGCATTTTAAGCGGATTGCCGTGGTGGTTTACCTGAAGCTTTCTCTGCCTGCCCTGAAAAGAAGACTGGGGGATTTGACTGAAAGAGGAGTGGTGTTAAGACCGGGACAGAGTCTGGATGACCTGTATCGGGAAAGATGTCCCCTGTACGAAAAATATGCGGCTCATACCATCGACTGTGAGGGTAGGGAGATTCGTGAAATTGTTGAAGAAATAGCCCAAATAATACAGACAGGATAAAAGAACAGAAATGAACATACAAGAGTTAAAAAGCAGCCTTCTTCTTTTTCTGGCTGCTTTTATCTGGGGTGTGGCCTTTGTGGCCCAAAGCATAGGGCTTTCCTATGTGGGTCCCATGACCTTTAACGGCACCCGTTTTCTTTTGGGAGGAGTGGTGTTGCTTCCCCTGATTTACTATAGAAGAAAAAGAAGGCAGACAGATAAGGAGGGTAATCCGGAAGAAACAAGGAGACAGAGGAAAAACCTTTTAATCGGAGGTCTGTGCTGTGGTCTTGCCATCTGTATAGCCTCCAGCTTCCAACAGTATGGTATCGGATATACCACAGTGGGAAAGGCAGGCTTCGTTACTGCCCTTTATATTGTAATTGTCCCTGTTCTGGGGACTTTTTTAGGAAAGAAGCCGGGGCCTCTGGTCTGGGCCGGAGCCTTACTGGCAACAGTAGGCTTCTACCTCTTATGCATAACGGAGAGCTTTCAGATTAACCGGGGGGATATACTGGTATTTATCTGTGCAATTTGTTTTTCTTTCCATATTATGATTATTGATTATTTTGCTCCCAAGGTAGACGGGGTGGAGCTTTCCTGTCTGCAGTTTTTTATCAGCGGAATTTTGTGTATGGCCGGGGCTTTTTTATGGGAAAATCCCTCCTGGTCACAGATGGCGGCGGGAGCTGCTCCCATTTTATATGCAGGGATCTTCTCCTGTGGAATTGCCTACACTCTTCAGATTATTGGTCAGGCAAAAATAAATCCCACGGTGGCATCCATGATTCTTAGTTTGGAAGCGGTTATTTCCGTTCTGGCCGGTTGGCTCATATTAAAAGAGGAGCTGACAGTAAGACAGATATCAGGCTGTATTCTGGTATTCGGAGCCGTTATTCTGGCTCAGCTGCCGCAGTCTTTATTAAAAAAGAAAGAACAGCAGGAATAATAATCATTGTTTTGGAGATAGTAAATAAAAATATTTACTATCTTTTTCGCTATGGAGGAGGAAAACAATGGATTATTTCAAAGCTTTTCTGATTGGAGGCCTGATTTGTGCCCTGGTTCAGATTTTAATGGAAAAAACAAAAATGCTGCCGGGAAGGATCATGGTTCTTCTGGTGACAGTGGGGGCCCTGTTAAGTGCAGTGGGAGTATATGAACCCTTTGTGGAGTTTGCCGGTGCCGGTGCCAGCGTTCCTCTGCTGGGCTTTGGAAATGTTTTAATGAAGGGGGTCAGGGAAGCGGTTGAGGAAAGAGGCTTCTTAGGGCTTTTTTCAGGAGGCTTTCAGGCAGGAGCAATCGGCTGCAGCGCAGCACTGATTTTCGGTTATCTGGCCAGCCTCATCACCCGCTCCAAAATGAAGGAATAGAAGCGTAGGGAAAAGGAAGAAAAAAAGTGACTTTGGGAATAAAATATTTTATACTATGGGTAGTGTATTGTTTTCAGGTAAATAAAAGCGTACACCGGATGGACAAGAAGATAAGGGGTGCATGGCATGACGTTAAAGGAGCTGAAAATCGGTGAATCGGCAGTAATCTGCAAGGTGGGAGGGGAAGGTGCCCTGCGCCAGCATTTTCTGGATATGGGAGTGATACCCTCGGCCAAGGTTACTCTGGTAAAATATGCCCCTATGGGAGATCCTATGGAGCTTTTGGTTCAGGGCTACGAGCTGACCCTGCGTTTGGAGGATGCCGCCAAAATCCAGGTGGAGGTGGTTGGTGGGAATGAACCGGAGAGGGAAAAGAAGGACGGAAGATACCATTCACTGAAGGCGCATCCGGGCTTGGGGGAAGGAGGAAAATATCACAGCAAGGCAGATGAGAATCCCCTTCCTAAAGGTACGAAGCTGACGTTTGCCCTGGCAGGAAATCAGAACTGCGGTAAAACCACATTATTCAATCAGCTTACCGGCTCCAACCAGCATGTGGGTAATTTTCCCGGAGTAACGGTGGATCAGAAAAGCGGCAGTATTAAGGGAAATCCCAATACGCTGGTTACGGATCTGCCGGGAATCTATTCCCTGTCACCCTATACCAGTGAAGAGATTGTTTCCAGACGCTTTATCCTTGAGCAAAAGCCTACGGGAATCATTAATATTGCGGATGCCACCAATCTGGAACGTAATCTTTACCTGACCATGCAGCTGATGGAGCTGAATATTCCCATGGTTCTTGCCTTAAATATGATGGATGAGCTTACCGGTAACGGAGGCTGTGTACATATCAACGAAATGGAGGATATGCTGGGGATTCCCGTAGTACCAATTTCGGCGGCAAAAAACGAAGGGGTGAATGAGCTGGTGGATCATGCTCTCCATGTGGCAAGATATCAGGAAAGACCGGGCAGAATGGATTTCTGTGATGAGAAGGATCATGGAGGAGCCCTACACCGATGTCTCCACGGAATCATGCACCTGATTCAGGACCATGCCGGGAAAGCGGGCATTCCCATCCGCTTTGCAGCCACTAAGCTGGTTGAAGGAGATCGGCAGGTGCTTGAAGCGATGAAGCTGACCGCAAATGAGAAAGAGATGCTGGAGCATATCATCTGCCAGATGGAGGAGGAACGGGGACTGGATCGGGCTGCAGCCATAGCGGATATGCGTTTTACCTTTATCCACCGACTGGTGGAGGAATGTGTGGTGAGACCGAAGGAAAGCAGGGAGAGAGAAAGAAGCCGGAGGGCGGATCGGATTCTTACCGGTAGGTTTACGGCTATTCCGGCCTTTGCCCTGATTATGTCCCTGGTATTTTTTCTTTCCTTTAATGTAATAGGAGCCTGGCTTCAGGGATTTTTGGAAAGTGCCATTGAGTGTCTTACCATGTGGGCAGATAGGGCGATGGCAGCATGGGGAATTAATCCGGTGCTCCATTCCCTGGTTATCGACGGGATTTTTAACGGAGTAGGCAGTGTGCTCAGTTTTTTGCCTATTATTGTTACCCTGTTTTTCTTTTTATCCCTTTTGGAGGATACCGGTTATATGGCCAGGGTAGCCTTTGTTATGGATAAGCTTTTGCGAAAAATCGGACTTTCCGGACGAAGTATAGTACCCATGCTGATTGGCTTTGGCTGCACTGTGCCGGGAGTAATGGCCAGCAGAACCCTTCCGGCGGAAAGGGACCGCAAAATGACAATTATGCTGACTCCCTTTATGAGCTGTACCGCCAAGCTGCCCATTTATGGATTTTTCACGGCAGCCTTTTTCCCTGCCTACAGCGGTCTGATTATGGTAGGTCTGTATTTTCTGGGAATCCTTGTAGGAATTTTCACAGCACTTTGCTTAAAGAATACCATGTTCAGAGGAAAGGCGGTTCCCTTCGTTCTGGAGCTTCCCAATTATCGCATGCCGGGGGCTAAAAATGTAGCCAGACTTCTATGGGAAAAGGCTAAGGACTTTTTGCAGAGGGCCTTTACCGTCATCTTTTTGGCTACGATCATTATCTGGTTTTTGCAGACCTTTGATTTACAGATGAATATGGTCAGTGATTCAAAAGACAGTATTCTGGCCATGATTGCAGGAGGAATTGCTCCTATATTTGCTCCGCTGGGCTTTGGAGACTGGAGGATATCAACGGCACTGATTTCCGGCTTTATGGCAAAGGAAAGTGTAGTGTCTACCTTAACGGTACTTTTCGGAAGCACACAGAATCTGATGGCAGTGATCACTCCCCTGTCGGCAGCAGCACTACTGGTTTTCTGTCTGCTGTACACACCCTGTGTGGCGGCCATTTCTTCCATTAAGAGGGAATTAGGCGGAAAATGGGCATTGGGAATCGTGATACTGCAGTGTGTAATCGCCTGGATTTGTGCCTTTCTGGTCAGCCTGCTGGGGAGCCTGTTTATGGGATAGAAAATGCCGATGAAACGGCAGAAAGAGGGAAGAATGAAGAATAATCAGGAAATCAGAAGACCACAGATAAATGAAATATATCGCCACTTTAAGGGGAATTTATATAAAATTGTTACTTTGGCAAAGGATTCAGAGACGGATGAAGAGATGGTGGTCTACCAGGCTCTTTATGGGGAGTATCCGATTTATGTCCGTTCTCTTGCCATGTTTTGTGAAGAGCTGGATAAAAAACGCTATCCCGGGGCCGGGCAAAAATATCGATTTGAACCTGTTCACCAGCTGGTAAATATGGATTGTGAGGAAAGGGAGATTCTGCCGGAGGATAACCCGGAGGAACCGAAGCTGGATCCGCTGCTGGAAGCTTTCCTGGATGCCGACAGCTATCGGGAAAGATTGAATATTCTCAGAGGACTGGAGCATAGAATTACGCAGGAAATGATTAATACTATGGCTATTGTCCTCGACCTGGATATTCCGGAGGGTGAGCTGGAAAAACGGTATCAGGCTCTGGAAAGCAGTATCCTGACCCTGGAAAAATATGAATGTACCCGACTGGTATAAGCAGCAGAGAATGAAGGAAAGAAAAGATGAATTATGAAAGAGTGGTGGAAGCGGTTTTTTTGAACCGTCCCAACCGGTTTATTGCCCAAGTATTGGTGGAAGGCCGGGAGGAAACCGTTCATGTGAAGAATACAGGACGTTTAAAGGAACTTTTGATTCCGGGCGTCCATGTCTGGGTACAGCATCATGATAACCCGGACAGAAAAACAAAATATTCTCTGATAACGGTGGAGAAGTCCCTGGAAAATGGAGAGACTGCATTTGTCAATATCGATTCTCAGGCACCCAATCAGGCTGCAGAGGAATGGCTGAGACATGGCGCAGATGGAATAGTGGGTGAGATCTCTTTGATCAGGAGAG
>JBJELS010000217.1:0-1804 GCA_051879275.1 Lachnospiraceae bacterium | reverse complement strand
TAACTCTTCTCTCCTGTTTCCAGATCGATCACATACCAGCCCTGAGGAATTTTATCCCATTCCTCTTCCAATGGGCTATAGTATTTTTCATATCCTGCTTCATCCAACCACATCCAATGGTCTTCTAAATCCCTATTCCCCGTACAATAGGCTAAATATTTTCCATCTGGAGAATAAGAGGTACAAAACATAAATTCACCTATTTTTTCTATTTTTCCATCAGGATAAGTCATTCGGTAAGTATCTTTTCCATAAGAAAAAACCACCCATCCACTGCTCTGGTCGCCTTTCATCTGCCATATTCCTATGGGCCAACCTGCCTCAGTTGTCGGAACAGGCAATTGATAAAGCAACATCTCAGTTCCTTCCTCCAAAGAATATATATTGATTCCATTAGGCCTATACCAGACAAAATTGTTTACTGCCGCCATCACCTTTCCAGAACTGCTAAAACAACTCAGGCTTCTGTAATATTCTCCAATTCCTGCCGTTTTCTCCTTCCCATATCCATAATATAATCCCTGCCAAATTTCCTGTGCCTTTACTATTTTCTCTTCTTCCAAAGGAACAAGCTTATCTCCGTTTTCCTGCTGAATAAAATTTCTTCCTAACTTAACAGGAAATTCCTTCACCTTATTCCCTTCTCTATACCAGCGTTCTATACCTTTCCCGTCTCTGGTCACAATCCATTCCAAATCGCCAGAGCAGTCTGTAAGCAGCTCTTCCTCACACATTATCCATTTTTCATGATTTTCATATTCTTCATCTATTTCCTCCCAGTTTATCTGGGAAGCTAAATCAGGTAGTTGTCTCAATACGCTCTCTTGTAAAGAGAAATAAGCTTTTTCCCCCTCTTTTCTATTCTTAATAAAATCTCCATATACTCCATATCGATAATAAGAATAAGTTGCTGACCCATAAGATATTTCCGTCTCCAGAAAGAGACTCCACTCCATTTCCGGCAAATGAATATCTTCTCCTATGATTTCTGCTTCATTTATCTCCTGTACTTCATCTATTTTCATGGTTGATTCTTCTGCCCTCTCATCCACTTCTTTATCTGATATTTTAAAATTAAGCATTTCTTTTGTTAGTTTCTGAACAATATTTCCTGCACCTTGATTCAATTCCTGAAAAATACTGGTTTTTATTGTACTCATCACCATTTTTCTTTCTTCCTGAGAAAAGAGAAAAATTCCTACAACTACAATAATAACTACAGCACTGATTATCCCTTTCCACTTAATCTTCATCAAAAAATAACTCCCTATCTTCTTCTGACATAAATTGTCTGTCCACTACTATATGCCCCCATTCCTTTACATTCTCACGTTTTGTTACATCTCCCACATTTGAAGGTAAATCTCTCTTTATTTCCTCATAAGAATCTGGCCATGCACCATTATCCAATTTTGTCAGAAAACCAGCCTCCACCCCAAAGCAATAATACTCCGTCTCATGGACTGTCAAACATCCTTCTGACCATCTCGAGCTATTAGTAATGTCTTTTCCCGTATGTAAGTCTATTGCGTATGCACTATCTGGATTTTCAATTCTTCCATCATACCTTTGTGCTGGTATGTGCCAATTATAAATAGTTTCTTTATTTCTAAGCTGCAATGCCTGATAGCCAGTATGACCAGTATATATCCCGATATATACTCCGTCCATTATTACAGCATTATTTTTTCTGTCCGGCAGTGTAGAAGCCTGCGTCGTCAAAAAGTTCAATTCCCCATCCTTACAATGCACAAAAATGGCTCCATATTGCCCATCCAGATGATACTTATTCTTTCCCCCTGTA
>JBJELS010000216.1:0-8255 GCA_051879275.1 Lachnospiraceae bacterium | reverse complement strand
CACCATTGCCTCCTTTAATCCCATCTATGAGGAATTACCCGCAACCATCTCTAAGGAACTGGTAAAGGATGTGAGTCACACCTATTATCCCATGTCTCCTGTGGTGCCCTTCATTAAGGTTACCCAGGACAGGGTGGTATTGGAAATTCAACGGGGCTGTATCCGGGGCTGCCGTTTCTGTCAGGCAGGACAGCTTTATCGGCCTGTCCGTGAACGGAACGTAGAGGTAATGAAGCAGTATGCTTTGGATATGCTGAAAAATACCGGGCATGAGGAGATTTCCCTAAGCTCTTTAAGCTCCAGTGATTATTCCGGTCTGGAAGAGCTGGTGAATTTTCTGATTGAGGAATGTAAGAAGCGCTCGGTTAATATCTCTCTTCCTTCCTTACGAATTGATGCCTTTTCTCTGGATGTAATGAGTAAGGTACAGGATATTAAAAAGAGCTCTCTCACCTTCGCCCCGGAGGCAGGAAGTCAGAGAATGAGAAACGTGATTAACAAGGGATTGACTGAAGAAGTCATCCTCCAGGGAAGTGCCTTGGCCTTTAAAGGGGGCTGGAGCAGGGTTAAGCTTTATTTTATGCTGGGACTTCCTACGGAAACGGATGAGGATATCCGGGGAATTGCGGAGCTTTGTAATAAAATTGCCGCCACCTATTTTGAGGTGGTTCCCAAGGAGGAGAGAAAAAATGGCTCTGTTCAGATTGTTGCCAGCACCTCCTTTTTCATTCCCAAGCCCTTTACTCCCTTTCAGTGGTCACCTATGGACACCAGAGAACGCTTTATTGAAAAGGCGCAGCTGACCAAAAAGGCGGTACGGGAGCAGATTAATCAAAAGCGAATTAAATACAACTGGCATGAAGCGGATGTCAGTATGATTGAGGGGCTTTTGGCACGGGGAGACAGAAAGCTTTCCTCGGTTATTGAACGGGTGTATCAAAGAGGAGGGATTTTTGATGCCTGGAGTGAATATTTTCATTATGATTACTGGCTGGATGCACTGGAGGAGTGCGGACTTTCTCTGGAATTTTATACTACCAGAGAACGCTCCTATGAAGAAATTCTCCCCTGGGATTTTATTGACTGTGGTGTAACCAAGGCCTTCCTGCTTAGAGAGTGGAAGACGGCACTGGAGGAAAAGGAAAGTCCCAACTGTAAGATAAAATGCCTGGGCTGTGGAGCCGCCCGCTATGGGGTGGGTGTCTGTATTGAGGAAAAATGTCCTGAGCCGGTATTGGAAGCCTTTGTAGAGCCGGCAGATATATAGAAAGGGAAAAGCGATGCGTGTACGAATAAAATTCAGCAAGCATGGGGTAGTAAAATTCATTGGTCATCTGGATATTATGCGATATTTTCAAAAGGCTATCCGCCGTGCCGAAATCGATATCGCCTATTCGGAAGGCTTTAGTCCTCATCAGATTATGAGCTTTGCAGCTCCCTTAAGTGTAGGCTATTGCAGCAACGGTGAATATATGGACATCCAGCTTAACAGCCACCGGGGCAGACAGGATTTGCTGGATCGATTAAATGCTGCCATGGTAGACGGAATCCGGGTTTTAAATGCGGTGGCTTTACCGGATACGGCAGGAAATGCCATGGCCAGCGTAGCGGCTGCCGCCTATACCATAGAATGGAAGAGTGGATATAAGCCCTTAGCCAATTTGAAGGAAGTAACAGCTGCTTTTATGAATCGGGAAAGTATTCCCGTAATCAAGCAGACGAAAAAGAGTCAGCTGTCTTTGGATTTAAAACCGGGGATTTACCGGCTGGAAGCTGTGGATGATGACAGTCTGTATATACTGGTGGATGCCAGCAGTAAGGGAAACATCAAGCCTGCCTTACTGCTAGAGGCTTTGTTTACCTTTGCCGGTGAAGCCTTTAATCCCCTTGCCGTTCAAATTACCAGAGAAGAGACCTATACCAACAAAGGCAGGGACAACTCTGAGCTGGTTCCCCTGGATGGAGTAGGAGAAGCATTCTGATGGATAAGACCTTACTCCTTTTAAGAAAAGAGGATAAAATCCTTTCTCTTTTATACCACGAAAATCGTCTGATTCAGGCCAATGCCTACGGCATAAACAGCTCTGATCTGGAATCCATCTATATGGGAAAAGTGAAAAACGTAGTTCCCGCACTGGAGGCTGTATTTGTGGAATACCGCCCCGGGACAATAGGCTTTTTGCCTATGAAACAGGTAAAAAGCCCTGTACTTGCCAATCGTAAATATGACGGCAGATTGATTGCGGGAGATGAGCTTCTGGTTCAGGTGGAAAAAGAGGGGGTCAAAACCAAAGCTCCCGGACTCACCTGTAACCTTTCTTTTACGGGAAAATACTGTGTCCTGACCACAGGACGAAAACATATCGGCTTCAGCAATAAGCTGACATCAATGCAGAAGGAAAGGATTCATAGGGAACTTTCAGAAGCATCCATTATCCGAAAGCTGGAGCAGGATTTTATGGGAATGGTTATTCGTACTAATGCAGGGCAGCTGGAGAACCTTTCTCCCTTAACGGAAGAAATCGACAGTCTGCATGGGGAAGCCATGAACCTGCTGCAAACAGCCTGTCACCGTACCTGCTTCAGTCTGCTGAAAAAGCCCCTTCCTTCCTATCTTTGCGGTATTCGTGATTTATATGAGTATGCCTATGATCGAATGGTGACGGATGATCCCCTGTTATATGAGGAGATTCAAAAGAATTTTTCAGCAGAAAAGGCTCTTTTGCTCTATCAGGACGAGAGGATTTCTCTTTCACGGCTTTACAATGTGGAAACCAGACTGAGAGAAGCACTGGAAGAAAAGGTTTGGCTGAAAAGCGGCGGCTATCTGGTGATTCAGCCTACGGAAGCCCTTACCGTAATCGATGTAAATAGCGGAAAACAGGCCAAAAGAAAGGGACAGGATTTATTCTGTCAAATCAACCGTGAAGCAGCAAAGGAAATTGCTCTGCAGCTAAGGCTGAGAAATATATCGGGAATCGTTATTATTGATTTTATTAATCAGGAGAATGAACAGCAGGATAGAGAGCTTTTACAACATTTGACCGAACTGGTCAGAAGAGATTCTGTTCCCACCACGGTAGTGGGAATGACTGCACTGGGACTGGTGGAGGTTACCCGCAAGAAAATCAGTAAGCCCTTATGGGAGCAGCTGGGGAGTAAAAAAGCTTAAAAGCGTTTTTATAAAGGAGTTTTCGATTCATGAAATTATTAAGGATGGAAAAGGTCAGAAACGGCAAATATCTGAAAAACTACGAACTGACCTATTTAAATAAGGCAGGGAGGGAAAAGACCTTTGAGCTGGTGAGCAGAAAGGATTTGTCTTCGCCAAGTGAGCTGGGGGAAAGGCCCAGCGGCATCTCCATCATTGCTTACCAGGAGGATAAGCTTCTTTTATTAAGGGAATTCAGAATGAGCATAAATAAAAGCATTTTTAATCTTTGCGCAGGTATGTTGGAGGAGGGTGAGACTGTTGAGGAATGTATCCGGCGGGAATTGTATGAGGAAACCGGCCTGGAGGTTAAGCGGATTATTTCCCTTTTGCCTCCTTCTTATTCCGCAGTAGGCTTTTCCGATACCACAACCTATATTGCCTTTGTGGAAACTATGGGTAAGCTCAGCGATCATTCCTCGGAAAATGAACTGATTCAGCCGTTTTTTTTCTCCAGAGAGGAGCTAAAGGACATTATGGAAAGGGAGGAATTCAGCTCCCGATCCCAGCTGGCTGCCTGGTTTTTTATAAACGGCAGTCCCCAAAAGGCTGAGTAAAGGATGAGTAGTGCAGATTTTTAAAGAATAAATACTTGACAGCAAATATTTGACATGCTAATATATACCAGTATGCCGCACAGTGGGGTAGTAAGTCTGTCCTGTGACAGCACCGAAGCTGGCGAGTAAAGCAAACCGAGGGGTTTGTAAATAGGAGGTGCCTTATGTACGCAATCATTGCAACAGGTGGAAAACAGTATAAGGTTTCGGAAGGCGATGTAATCAAGGTTGAGAAGCTGGATGTCGAGACCGGTAATACTGTAACCTTTGACCAGGTAATCGCAGTAAGCGACAACGGACTTAAGGTTGGTGATGCAGTGGCTAATGCAACTGTTTCCGCAACCGTATTGGATCAGGGAAGAGCCCGCAAAGTTATCGTTTACAAGTACAAGAGAAAGACCGGTTACCATAAGAAAAATGGTCATAGACAAGCATACACTCAGGTGAAAATCGATAAGATTAATGCTTAATCAGGTTATAGTATGACACATATTTCAGTATACAGGACAAAGGAAGGGAAATATCGCGGCATTACCTGCAGCGGTCACGCCGGATACGCTGATTCCGGTGAGGACATCGTTTGTGCAGCTGTTTCTGCGTTGGTGATTAACACCAACAATTCTTTGGAAAAGCTGGCGGGAATAGCCCCTGCGGTAGCAGTTAATGAAGAAGAGGGGCTGATGGATATTCGCTGGTGTGCAGATGAGAATGAGAGAATGCAGCTGTTGATGGATTCCCTGCTTCTGGGCCTGACAGAAATTATGAATCAGTACGGTAAGACGTACTTGGACTTAACATTCGAGGAGGTGTAAAACCATGATGAATATGAATCTTCAATTTTTTGCTCATAAAAAGGGTGTAGGTTCTACTAAGAACGGCAGAGATTCCGAATCCAAAAGATTGGGTGCGAAAAGAGCTGACGGACAGTTTGTTAAAGCAGGTAATATTTTATACAGGCAGCGTGGAACCAAGATTCATCCCGGTGTAAACGTTGGTCGCGGCGGAGATGATACATTATTTGCTTTAGTTGATGGTGTACTGAGATTCGAGAGAAAAGGCAGAGATAAGAAACAGGCTTCTGTTTATCCTGTAGAGAAATAAGTACCTATGATTGGCTCCAAACAACAGCTGTTTGGAGCCTTTTCATCATGTTTAGGAGTAACCCATGTTTGCAGACAGAGCTAAGATTTTTGTAAGAAGCGGTAAAGGCGGAGACGGTCATGTTTCCTTTCGCCGGGAAAAATATGTTCCTAACGGGGGACCGGATGGTGGAGACGGCGGAGACGGCGGCAGCGTTATTTTGGAAGTGGATAAGGGACTGAACACATTGACCAAATATCGCCACCATCACCATTATTATGCCCAGCATGGCGAAAACGGCAGTAAGAAAAACTGCCGAGGCAAAAATGGAGAGGATATTATTCTTAAGGTTCCTGAAGGCACCGTGGTAAAAGAAGCACAGTCCGGTAAGGTAATTACGGATATGTCAGGAGACAACAGCCGTGTCATTCTGCTTACCGGGGGTAAGGGAGGCAACGGAAATCAGCATTATGCCACAAGCACCATGCAAGCTCCCAAGTATGCACAGCCGGGACAGCCGGCTAAGGAATTGGAGCTGCTTTTGGAATTAAAGGTAATTGCCGATGTAGGGCTTGTGGGCTTTCCCAATGTAGGGAAATCCACCTTTTTATCCCGCGTCACCAACGCCAGACCCAAGATTGCCAATTATCATTTTACGACCTTGAATCCTAATCTGGGAGTGGTGGATATGGATGGTGGAAGAGGCTTTGTCATTGCAGATATCCCCGGGCTGATTGAAGGGGCTTCTAAGGGAGTTGGCCTGGGGCATGAATTTCTTCGTCATATTGAACGGACCAAGGTGATGATTCACATTGTGGATGCTGCAGGAGTGGAAGGAAGAGATCCGGTTGCCGATATTTACGCTATTAACAGGGAACTGGAGGCTTATAATGCCGATATTGCCTCCCGTCCACAGATAATAGCTGCCAATAAGATTGACTGTATCTACGATCAGGAAAACAGTCCCGTAAATGCCATACGAAAGGAATTTGAACCAAAGGGAATAAGGGTATTTCCCATTTCAGCCGTAAGCGGTGAAGGGGTGAAGGAGCTTTTATACTATGTGAGAGAGCTTCTGGATGATTTGGGAGATGAAGTAATGATTTTTGAACAGGAATATTTTCCTGAGTTTGATTTCCTGAATAATGAGCCTTTTACTGTAGAATATGATGCCCAAAAGGATGAGTATGTGGTAGAGGGACCCCGAATTGAAAAGATGCTGGGGTATACCAATCTGGAAAGTGAAAAGGGATTTGCCTTTTTCCAAAAATTCCTTAAGGATAACGGTGTTTTGGAGCAGCTTGAGGAGGCCGGCATTGAAGAAGGGGATACCGTAAGAATGTACGGACTTTCTTTTGACTATTATAAAT
Organism: Lachnospiraceae bacterium; assembly: GCA_051879275.1. Taxonomy (GTDB): domain Bacteria; phylum Bacillota; class Clostridia; order Lachnospirales; family Lachnospiraceae; genus SFDP01. The sequence goes on along the minus strand of JBJELS010000216.1, from coordinate 2,037 downwards.
AAAAGCGGAAAGGATTGCTGTTTAGCCAGCAGAATGAGAGGAAATATGACCAGTAAACAAAGAGCTTATCTAAAAGGGCTTGCCAGTAACCTGGATCCCCTTTTTCAAATCGGTAAATCCGGTGTCACACCGGAAATGACCATAGCTGTGGAAGAGGCCTTTAATAACCGGGAGCTGTTAAAAATGGCCGTATTAAAGAACTGCATGGATGATCCCGGCATGCTCGCCCAAATGCTTGCCGAAAGAACCCATTCTCAGGTAGTACAGGTAATTGGCAGAAAATTTGTTTTATATAAGCCGGATAAGAAGAATCCGAAGATTATTTTGCCCAAATAACCTTTAACCGGATACGGTAGGTTTTGGAATATAAAAAGAAGAGGAGAATAGCGATGAATACAAAAAAACGTGTCGGAATTATGGGCGGAACCTTTAACCCTATTCATTTAGGTCACTTAATCGTGGCAGAAAATGCTTATGAGGAGCTTAATCTGGACGAAGTTTTATTTATCCCCAGCGGAACCCCTTATATGAAGGATACCAAAGAAATCCTGGATCCTAAGGTGCGCATTTCCCTTGTGGGTGAAGCAATCGATGATAATCCTCATTTTGCCATGTCTACTATTGAGGTTGACCGGGGCGGTAATTCCTATTCCCATGAAACCATTGCTGCACTTAAGAAAGAGAATCCGGATACAGAGTATTTTTTTCTTGTAGGTGCAGACAGCCTTTTTGTTATGGAAGAATGGAAGTGTCCGGAAAAAATTTTCAGTGAAGTAACCGTAGCGGCAGCTATTCGCGGAGGCTTTACACCGGAAGGACTGGAAGAACAGATTAAGGTTTTGGAGGAAAAATATCAGACAAAGATTGTCAAGCTTTCCTGCCGCAGCGTGGATATTTCCTCTACGCAGATTCGTGAGCGGGTAAAAAACGGGAAAAGCATCCGCTATATGGTGCGCTATAAGACAGAACAGGTAATTCGTAAGAACCGTCTTTATCTCGACTGATTAATCCTATTGGGGCTGTAAAGAATGAAGGATATGGATTTACACAAAATAAAAAAACATCTGACAAAGACTTTGGACGAAAAGCGGTATGAGCATACCCTGGGGGTTGCCTATACCGCGGCAGCCTTAGCCATGTGTCATGGAGCCGATCAGCAAAAGGCCTATTTGGCAGGTCTTTTGCATGATTGTGCAAAATGTATGGAGAATGATAAAAAAATTCATATCTGTGAAAAGCACGGGATAGAAATCAATGAAGCTGAGAGGAAGAACCCTTATCTGCTCCATGCTAAAGTCGGTGCCTACCTGGCTGAAAGCAAATACCATGTGGAGGATGAGGAAATTCTCAGTGCGGTTCTTTACCATACTACCGGGAAGCCGGATATGACCCTTATGGAAAAAATCGTTTATATTGCAGATTATATTGAGCCCGGCAGAAATCATGCGGCCAATTTAACCAAAATACGCAGGCTGGCCTTTTGTAATCTGGATGCGGCACTTATACAGATTCTGGAGGATACACTGGCCCATCTTGAGCATTCCGGCAGAATAATTGACCCTATGACCCAAAAAACCTATGATTTTTATAAAGGATTAAATGAATGAGTATTATACTGGAAATGACAAAAACCATAGTTCACGCTTTAGAGGATAAAAAGGGAGAAGAGATCAAAATTATTGATATCAGTGAGCTTTCTCCCATAGCGGACTGCTTTATTTTGGCCAGCGGCTCTAACCGCAGTCAGATTCAGGCCATGGCGGATGCAGTAGAAGAGAAGATGCATATTAATCACTATCCGCTGAAGCAAATTGAAGGCTATGACGGAGCAAACTGGATTTTAATGGATTATTATGATGTGATTGTCCATATTTTTGACCGGGAAAGCCGGGAATTCTATGATTTGGAGCGAATCTGGCGTGACGGAAAAATAGTGGAAGGTAATTCTTCGGAGAACCTCTAATCAGACGCTATATTATGTAATGTAATGAAAAGAAAAATGGCTGTAATCGGCCATTTTTTTTGTGTGTGCAAGCC
>JBJELS010000215.1:0-8284 GCA_051879275.1 Lachnospiraceae bacterium | reverse complement strand
CGCTCTGACGAAGCAGATCTGCATGGGTATCCACCGCCTTCATCACGCAGGCCACTATCAGTAAAAACTGTATATTCTCATTGGGAGTATCTCCCGGATCCAGAAGGTTCATTCCGTTATCCGTAGTAATGGACCAATTATTGTGCTTACCGGAGCCATTTACTCCGGCAAAGGGCTTTTCGTGGAGAAGACAGCGCAGCCCATGATGCCCTGCTACTCTTTTCATGGTTTCCATCACAATCTGATTATGATCTACTGCAATATTTGCTGTTTCATAAATGGGTGCCAGCTCATGCTGAGCAGGAGCTGCCTCGTTATGCTGGGTCTTAGCCGTTACTCCCAGCTTCCACAGTTCCTCATTCAAATCCTTCATATAGGCACCGATGCGCTCTCTGATTACACCAAAATAGTGATCCTCCAGCTCCTGTCCCTTAGGGGCCGGTGCTCCAAAAAGCGTTCTCCCGGAAAATAGCAAATCCTCCCTGAGAAGTGCCTTCTTCTGATCCACTAGAAAATACTCCTGTTCTGCTCCTACGGAAGGAGTCACCTTTTTTGCCTCTGTATTTCCAAACAAATGGACGATCCTCAAAGCCTGCTCATTTAATGCCTCCATAGAACGAAGCAGGGGAGTTTTTTTATCCAGAGCTTCTCCCGTATAAGAGCAGAAGGCTGTAGGAATACACAGAATGGGGCCCGTTGCCGCCTCCTTAATGAAGGCCGGAGAGGTAATGTCCCATGCCGTATAGCCTCTTGCCTCAAAGGTGGTTCTAAGGCCGCCGGAGGGGAAGGAAGAGGCATCCGGCTCTCCCTTAATCAACTCTTTTCCCGAAAACTCCATCAGCATTTTCCCTTCCTCATCGGGATGGGTAATAAAGGAATCATGCTTTTCTGCCGTAATTCCTGTCAGGGGCTGAAACCAGTGGGAAAAATGGGTCGCTCCTCTTTCCACTGCCCAATCCTTCATGGCCTTAGCCACAATATCCGCTGTTTCCAGTGAAAGCTCTCCTCCCATTTCGATTACCCGCTTTACTTCTTTATAGGCATCCCTGGGAAGGCGTTCCTTCATTTTATTCATGGTAAAAACGTTCTGTGCAAATATTTGCTCCACATTAATCAGATGGCTCATCTTTCCTCTCATTCTGCCGATTTAACGGCTCCTTCCTTTGGGTTTTGTACACGCAGCAGATCATATTGACTGGCTTTGGCATCCAAATCCAGATACAGAACCTGCCTGGGATGAGGTGCAGAATCTACTTCCTGTCCCTTCTCATCATAAATGGCTCTTACCCTTGTCTCAATGTTTCGTCCATCTGGCTTCATCAGCTCAATGACATCACCCTTCAAAAACTTATTTCTCTGTTCAATACGCACAAAGCCTCTTTCGTCCACACTGCCCACAATTCCCAGATATATATATTCATTAATATAAGTATTATTGTCATAAATCTGGCTTGTCTCATCCGTTTTTCCAAAATAAAAGCCGGTGGTAAACTGGCGATAGGTACACTTTCCAATCTCCGACTTATACCACTCCATATTGGCCCGATATTTTTCTTCAGACTCCTGATAATCATCCAAAGCTTTGCGGTAGGTTCGAGTAACCGCTGCAACATAGAGGGCTGTTTTCATCCTGCCTTCTATTTTCAGGCTGTCAATTCCTGCCTCCAGCATTTCAGGAATGTATTCAATCATACATAAATCCCTGGAATTAAATATATAGGTTCCCCGCTCATTTTCATATACCGGCATATATTCACCGGGGCGCTGTTCTTCCACCAAAGCATATTTCCATCGACATGCATGGGTACAGGCTCCATGGTTAGCATCTCTGCCGGTCATATAATTGCTTAAAAGACATCGACCCGAGTAGGCCATACACATTGCTCCATGTACAAAGCTCTCGATCTCCATATCCTCAGGGATATGTTCCCGAATCTCCCTGATTTCCCGCAGAGAAAGCTCTCTGGCAGAAACCACCCGTTTTGCCCCCTGTCTGTACCAGAAATCATAGGTCAGATAGTTGGTATTATTGGCCTGGGTGGAAATATGCAGCTCCATATCCGGACAGTGTTCCTTTGCCAGCATAAACATTCCCGGGTCTGCTATAATCAGTGCATCCGGTTTAATTTCCTTCAATTCCTCAAAATACCTGGCCGCTCCTTCCAAATCATAATTATGGGCCAGGATATTCGCTGTTACATATACCTTCACCCCATACTCATGGGCAAAGGCGATTCCTTCTTTCATCTCTTCGGGAGAAAAATTCTTTGCTTTGGCACGGAGTCCGAAAGCTTCTCCTCCTATGTATACGGCATCTGCACCAAAGATTACTGCTGTTTTCAGTACCTCCAGATTGCTGGCCGGAATTAACAACTCTGTTTTTCTCATTTTTCCTCAATTCTAAAGTGTTTTCACACTCACCGTAACTCCATCTCCCACCGGCAAAATATCCGTTACCAGCTGGGGATGGTGTTTCAATTCATATAAATATTCCCGCATTCTGGCATGAATTGTGCGATTGCGCCGGGTCAGAGCAAACCGGGATTCGATCAGCTCTCCTTCCTGCAGCACATTGTCAGATACCAGAAGCCCCCCTACAGACAGAAGTCTCAGCACATCCGAAAGGAAATGGATATACTGTCCTTTGGCTGCATCCATAAAGATAAAATCATAGGGACCCTTCAGATTTTTCAGAATATCCGCTGCATCCCCCTCTAAAAGAGTAATCTGCTTTTCTTTCCCTCCCCGAATAAAATTTTCTTTTGCCCGGGGGATTCGTTTTTCATATTTTTCTATAGTAGTAATCCTGCAGTCCGAGTCAGCATACTCACTCATTAGCAGAGTCGAAAAGCCGATAGCCGTTCCTACCTCCAAAATGTTCTTCGGTCTGCTCATTGTCAATAAGAGCTTCAGAAGACTCTGCATGGCGGGACGAATAATGGGTATCCTGTCTGCCTTTGCTTCTCTTTCCAAAGCAGTTAAAAATTCACTGTTTCCGGAATCCATAGAGTCAATAAAGACAGCCATTCTCTCATCAATAATCATTCCTCGTAATCACCGCTTTCACCTTCCCCTTTTCCGGCTGCCATAATTGCCATCATTTCTTCCGCAGTCATGGAAGTGTTCAGCTCATAGGTTCCCGGCTGCAGCTTATTCCTGTATTCGGAAAGCAGCTCCTGGAGCTGAAACAGACGTCTGTCCCGAATCAGTCCTTTCTTTTCCAGCTCGGCACCAATCTCCTCTGCTGTACTTCCTTCTGCAATAGTAACACGAATGGTTCTTCCGCTCCCGCTGGTAACTGGAGGCTCATTAAACACTCTCTGCCCATATTCATAGGCCGTTACTGATCCTTTGTACACTAACATAACAATAATGATTGCCAGTACCACCTTAAAGGTAGTGGCAAAGATGGATACTACAATTTCCTTTGAATTCATGCTTCCTCTCCTACAGCAGGTCCATATCAATGTCGATAACATCGGTAATTGCCGCATTAATTTCCTGAATCCTGCGGCAGATTTCCAACTCGGCTGCCAAATACTCCCTTACTACCGGCTCTTCTTCAAAATTGTTAAATTCCTTCTCAAATTCATCAATCTTTTCAAATAAATCATCACCTTCATAATTCTGAAATTCAAAACGGCGTTTTCTAAATTCATTAATTCTTTCCGAAAGTCCGGGATACTTTTTTATCCGCTGCTTCTGATATTCATAATCTTTATATGCTTCACTGGACTTTATCGCTTCCAGAAATTGTTCTAAAGCCTGCTGTAATTCCATACACATCCAAACTCCTTTTTAAACTTCCAGAATAATGGGAAGAATCATGGGACGTCTCTTGGTTTTTTTCCATACAAAATCACCCAAAACATCCTTAATCCCCGACTTGATCTTACCCCAGTCAGAAATTCCCTTGTCCAGATAGCCTTCCACCGTATCATACATCAGACTTCTGGCCTCTTCCATCAATTCATCCGACTCCCGGACATAGACGAAGCCACGGGATACGATATCCGGGCCGGATACCAGATAATTGCTCTCCCCATCCAGTCCCAGCACTACGATCATTATACCATCTTCTGCCAGATGCTGTCTGTCCCGTAAAACAATGTTTCCTACATCTCCCACACCCAGACCATCCACCAGAATGGCTCCTACCGGTACTTTCCCGGCAACCCGGGCTTTTTCGCTGTTCATTTCCAACACTTCTCCGGAGGAAACAATAAACACTTTTTCCTTCGGGATTCCCAAATCCATAGCAAGGCGGGCATGAGCCTTCAAATGCTTATACTCTCCGTGAACGGGAATGGCATATTGCGGTTTGACCAGAGAATAAATCAATTTGATTTCCTCCTGACAGGCATGCCCTGACACATGGGTATCCTGGAAGATTACTTCTGCCCCCAGTCTGGAAAGGTCATTAATCACCCTGGTAACCGCTTTTTCATTTCCCGGGATGGGGCTGGAGGAAAAGATAATCGTATCCTTCGGACCAATGGAAATTTTCCTGTGCATGTTGCTGGCCATTCGGCTCAAAGCCGCCATGCTTTCCCCCTGACTTCCGGTAGTAATAATTACCGTCTTTTCCTCCGGATAATTCTTCAGCTGTTCAATAGAAATCAGCGTATTATCCGGGATTTGGATACAGCCCAGCTTTGAAGCAGTCTCAATAACATTAACCATGCTTCTTCCCTCAACTACTACCTTCCGGCCGTACCGGTCTGCGGAGTTGATGATCTGCTGTACTCGATCTACGTTGGATGCAAAAGTCGCAATAATAATTCGGGTATTGGTATGCTGGGCAAAGATGGTATCAAAGGTCTTTCCCAAAGTACGTTCAGAAGCCGTAAAGCCCGGACGTTCTGCGTTGGTGCTGTCGCACATCAGCGCCAGTACTCCCTTCTTTCCCAGCTCTGCAAAGCGCTGTAAATCAATAGCGTCCCCGTATACCGGAGTATAATCCACCTTAAAATCACCGGTATGAATAACCACACCTGCCGGTGAATAAATGGCCAGTGCAGCTGCATCCACAATACTGTGATTCGTTTTAATAAATTCTATCCGAAATTCTCCCAGATTGATGGTCTGTCCGAATTTAACCACCTTTCTCTTAACCTGATTCAGCAGATTATGCTCTCTTAATTTATTTTCAATCAGCCCCATAGTCAGCCGAGTGGCATACAGGGGCACATTCAGCTGCTTTAAAATATAAGGCAGCGCACCAATATGATCCTCATGTCCGTGGGTGAAAACAAAGCCCTTTACCTTATCTGCATTTTCCAGCAAATAAGTAATATCAGGAATAACCAAATCCACTCCCAGCATATCATCTGCCGGAAAGCATAATCCGCAGTCCACCACAACAATACTGTCTCCGCTTTCAAAGGCAGTAATATTCATTCCAATCTGCTCCAGCCCTCCCAGGGGGATGACCTTCAGTTTGGCCTCATTATTTATTTCTTTTTTCTTTCTCAAAACAACAATTCCTCCTATTTTTTTCCGCACACAACAATAAAGCTTCTTCCAAAAGCCTTGCTTCCCAGAAGCCTTCATTCACCATGTTATTTCCTGTATAAAATCCGCTACCTGCACTACACAAGCTTAACGTCCTCCAACAGGTCTTCAAATATACCCGCCAATGCCTCCAGCCTGGTCTCATCTGAGACAATGGTATATATGCTTTCCGTATCCTCCGGCTCAGCCAGATCCTCCAAAATCAAAGCCTCACCGTCACCGTCTTCACAATCTGTGACAAGAAGATAATTTACTCCTGCCACTCTGGTTTGTTCCAACACATAAAAATCAACGGGTTCATCCCCGTCCGGACAAAATGTAATCTTCTCCTGCTTCATCCTGTTATTCACTCCCAATATCAGCCTGCTGATTCCTTCGATAATCCAAATATGCCTGGAGAATCAGCACCGCTGCCAGCTTGTCAATCTGCTCTTTTCTCTCCTGGCGGCGAAGTCCCCCTTCAATCATTGCCCTATCTGCAGCCACGGTAGTCAGCCTTTCATCCCATAAAATGACAGAAAGCCCGGTCCGCCTTTCCAGATGTGCCTTAAATTCCTCTGTTTTCTCTACTCTTTCTCCCAGAGTATCGTTCATATTCTTGGGATAGCCCAGCACCAGCTCTTCCACCTCGTATTCTACAATCAGCTCTTCAATTCTTGCCAGTGTTTTTCTAAGCTTATTCTCTTCTTTTCTTCTGATAATCTCTATTCCCTGAGCGGTAAGGAATAAAGGGTCGCTAATTGCCACCCCTACCGTTTTTGAGCCAAAATCCAAACCCATTATCCGCATAGTTCTTACCTGTAGTTATACCCAATGATTATTCCGGATATACTCTTTAAACAGTTCTTCCACCAGCTCATCCCGCTCAACCTTCATAATAAGACTTCTGGCATTTTTATAACTGGTTATATAAGTAGGGTCTCCTGACATAATATAGCCCACAATCTGATTAACAGGATTATATCCTTTTTCGCTCAGTGCCTCATAGACAGCCGAAAGAATTACTTTCACTCCTGTCTCCGGTTCTGCTTCAACCTTGAAAAATTGTGTATTCCCTAAATCCTGCATGTTTCCCTCATTTCTGCCGACGAGTCGACACCCTTTCTTCTATGGAATAGTATTATCTTACCGCAAAACACCCAAAAATTCAATCTCGGTTTACTATTTCCAGTAATAAATATTCTCCTGCTACCAGGTCTGCTGCCCTTCCCGTGAGGATTTGTCCGCTTAAATCCTCTTTACAGTCAATTACCGCCTTGATATAAGCAGGTGTAAAGCCCACCTGATAGACTTTACCCTCAATCTCTTTTTTCTCCTCAATGAGGACCTCCATTTCTTTGCCTAAAAAGCTTCTTCGATACTCCTTGGAATATCTTTCGGCCATTTCCAGAAGCTTACTGCTCCTTTCCACTTTTATCCGTTCTTCTATCTGATCCTTTCTGGCAGCTGCCGCAGTTCCCTGACGTTTAGAGTATTTAAACACATGCATATCATAAAAACGAATTTCCTCTAAAAAGGAACAGGTATCTGCAAATTCCTCTCGGGTTTCTCCCGGAAAACCTACAATCACATCAGTGGTAATCGCCGGATGGTCAAAAATTTCCCGCAAAAGCTCCACTGTCCTGCGAAACTCCTCTATAGTATAATGCCTATTCATCCGCTTCAGAGTAGCATCCGAGCCACTTTGGAGGGAAAGATGAAAATGGGGACAAAGATGTTTAATCCCTTTCAATCTCAGCGCAAATTCCCGGGTAATGATTCTGGGCTCCAGGGAACCCAGACGTATTCTTTCAATCCCTTCTATTTTGTCGATTTCCTCCAAAACCTCTGCCAGATAGCCCTTTTCCCAGGTCTTTTCTCTCAGCTGGCGGGTAGCCAGATAATCCCCGAACTTTTCCTGTCCGAAATCCAGACCATAGCTGCTCAGGTGAATACCGGTAATCACAACCTCCTTATAGCCCGCTTCGGCCAGTCCTCTTACCTCCTTTAAAATATCCGGAAGTCTTCTGCTGCGTACCCGGCCTCTGGCAAAAGGGATAATACAGTAGGAGCAAAACTGATTACAGCCATCCTGAATCTTAATATAGGCTCTGGTATGTTCTCCCGTATGAGTAAGCGTCATTTCCTCATATTCATGATTGCCGCTGTTTAAATCGATAAGAGTCAAATCACCCAGAGTCTTATCTTCCTGCCATGCAGCCTTTCTGCCGGCTTCCCTCTCCTCTTTCCGCTTTAAGTATTCCTCCAGCAAAGGAACAATATCTTTTTTTCGGTTATTTCCGATAGCCAGGTCAATGCAGGAATCCTGCTTCACCTCTTCGGTACCTGTCTGAACATAACAGCCTACCGCTACCACCACTGCTGCCGGATTCATCTTTTTTGCTTTATGGAGCATCTGGCGGCTTTTTCTGTCTGCGATATTGGTTACCGTACAGGTATTAATAATGTAAATATCTGCTCCCGGAACAAAGGGTACAATTTTATATCCCTTTTCCTCCAGCTTTTCCTGCATAACTTCTATCTCATAAGAATTTACCTTACATCCCAAATTGTGTAATGCTACTTTTTTCATAGTATTCCCCATGCCTAGAACAGGCTGTGCCTGTTCTACTGCCTAAATAGACAAGTGAAAAATTTTAATTTTTCACACTATTTCTCATATTTTTTGTTTGGTTTTTTTATTGACTTTTCTGATTTAGCCCATTAGTATTATGGTTAAAGACAAAGAAAATTTATAGGAGGATAACGAATAATGAAAACCGTACAGATT
>JBJELS010000214.1:0-8305 GCA_051879275.1 Lachnospiraceae bacterium | reverse complement strand
TGCCGAAGCGTCACAAATCCTTTGATCGCAGAGCCGAATCTGAAATTCGGCTCGCATTCCTTAGCGTAAACGCCTCGGAATGGATGAGTAGTGTGAAATTAAAAAATTTCACTTATTTATTTGAGCAATAGAACAGGCAAGGCCTGTTCTATGCATGGGGATTAAGATGAGAAAGTATAACAGCAGCATGAAAACCGCCTTTGTTTCGGAAGCCGGAAGCAAGCTTACCAATAAGGACTATTTTGGCTTTGTGGAGCTGGATAACTTTGCCTGTTATGTGATTGCCGATGGGATCACGGACAGGGGAGATGGGGATGGTGCCCGGACGGCCATTGAAGCCATTATTCAGGCCTTTCAGGAAGATCCGGGGATAGGAAAGGGACGGATAAAAGGATATCTGAAGCAGGCTAATGAAGTCCTGCTAAAAGGAGAGGGCGATGAGAAGCTGAAGGCTTCTTTAACGGTGGTGATAACGGATTACGTTAAACTTCGTTTTGGTTATGTGGGAAATACCAGGTTTCGAATCTATCGGCAGGGAAGATGCTACTTTGCCACCACCGACATGTCCCTTAGTCAGGATATGGTACATAGCGGAGAGGTGAGGGAGGACAAGGCTTCCCGGCATGAAGAAAGAAACAATCTGTATGCTTATCTGGGACAGAAAAGCTTCCATCCCTTTGTTTCCACTAAGGTGAAACTGCTGGAGGGGGATATCCTGACCCTGTATACCCGAGGAATTTGGGAGCAGGTGGATGAGGGAGAGCTTCTGGATGTGTTTTCGGAGGCAGGAAATGACCCGGCAGAGGAATGTGATAAGGTAGAAGAGCTTCTTTTATCCAGACAGCCCAAGGAGCTGGAAAACTATACCTTTGCCGCTATTTATGTGGAAAAGGTATTTCAGGATCCAAACCGGAAACGAAAGATCAAAGGAATCATTCGGATTACTGTGGTGGTGTTGATTCTTCTATTGGTAGTGGGCTTATTGTTATTTTTCTGGCAAAAAGGCAGGCGGGAAAAGCGGGAAGAAATGGAGCTTGCCTTCACCAATGTAGAGACCTACATAGAGGATAGCAATTATATCCGGGCCAAGGAGGAGTGCGATAAGGCACTGAAGCTGGCAGGAGAGTTAAAGGATAAGGAAGAAAAGGAAAAATATAACCAGTATTTGATTTCTCTTGAAGCGATTATTGTGGCGGATGAAGCCTATGATGAGGGGGACTATATCCAGGCGAAAGAGGATTATCTGAAGGCCAGGGTGCGGGTAAAGTATGCGGACAACCTGGGTCTTGCCTATATCGAAAAACGACTGGAGCAGATCACTGCCTATGAACAGGTATTCGACCAGATTTCTTTGGGAGACCGGCTGTTAGAATACGAAAACTATACTCTGGCAGAAGAAAAGTATCTGGAGGCAAAAGAGAAAGCATCTTCCATTTATTTTAAAGAGGGGAAACAGCAGGCTCTGGATGCGTTAGATAAGCTGTACGAAGCCTGGAGTGAGGTTCAGGCAAAGGAGGAAGAGGCTAATCAGGAACGGGCAGCCGAAGAAGTAGCGGCAGCCCAGCTGGTGGCTCAGGCTAAGAAGGCCTATCAGGAGCAGGATTATGAGGGAGCCATGGTCTTTTACCTAATGGCCATAGAAAAGTATGAAGCCTTAGAAGATCAGGAGCAGGCAGCCGCTTTGGAGAAACAAATGAGTGCACTGGAAGAAAAACAGGCTCAGGTGGCAGCAAGGGTAGAGGAGGCAAAGGCTTTTCAGGAACAGGCCAGAATCCTGGAGGAGGAAAAGAAGTATGCCCTGGCTATCCAGCAGTATCAGTATGCCAAAGCCATCTATGATAAGCTGGATAAGACCAATGAGGCGGATGAAATACAGGGCAAGATTGATCTCATTACCAGCAAGCTGACGGAGGCTGAGAAGGCAGCCGCTAAAGAGGCCGAGGAAGCGGCAAAGAAAGCTCAGGAAGAACAGAAGGCCGAGGAAGCAGCAAAGAAAGCCCAGGAAGCGGCCGAACGGGCCGAGGAAGCAGCAAAAAAGGCGGAAGAAGAGCGGAAAAAGCAGGAACAAAGTACGGTCAGTGGAAATGGATAAGGACAGAAGGAAGAAGAGATGGATTATCGGGAATACCTGCAAAAGCAGTTGGGTGGGATTAGAGATATAGAAGAAAGGAAGGAAGCCAGAGAACTTTTGCTGGAAGGATTTTTAGCCCTTTATACCCTAACAGAGGGGAAGTATCAGGTATTAGAGGAACGAATAGAGAAGGAACTTACCCTGCCGGGGAAAGCCTTTGCCATTTATACCACCATCGTCAAAAAAGAAGATAGGGATCCTATTAATGGATTTTGGTATCCCCTTTGCTCTGCTGATCTTAAGCCTGGTCTTGATGAAGGGCGAAAAACTATCTATCTGGCAGGGAACGATGAGTCTATGAAAGCCTTTTTACAGCAAAAACAGCTTTTGGGAACAGAGGAGAAAACGGGACGGAGGGTTAACTTTCGCCTAGAAAAGGCAAGTCGTTATGAGGACTGTATAAAAAAGCTTTATCAGTTGTTTCAGACAAATCAGGTGCCCTGGCAGACTGTGCCTATGGGGCATCTGGAGCGGTTTGTTGATCTGGTGCCGGAGGAAGGGGTTTTGCCGGAAGAAACCTTTCGGATATCCTACGGAGTGTGGGAAGGAGCGGTTCGGGAAGATATGGTTCCCTTATGGAATGTGGAGGAAATCCAGGTAGAATCTAAGGAGTTCAGACATCCCTGTATGGGTGAGGTGATTTATGAACATATCTATGCACTGGGAACAGGGAGACAGGAGGATGTTGGGATTTTGGTGGAGACAGAAGAAGAGTTCCTTTCTGTCCGCTACGAGGAAAACCGGGTACTGGTGAAAACGCAAAAGGAAGAGCTGGGAGAGGTAAAGCTTTACCTTTTGCATCAACAGGAAGTTCATTCCTCCTACGGCTATACCGCTCCTGTTCTTTCCAATCAACGCCAGGACAGCCTGGCTGCCCGCTATCTCCAAAGGGCAGGAAGGTTTATTCAGACGCCGGCAGAACTTAGGCGAAAGGTAAGAGAGTTGTCAAAAGACTTCGGGGTGGAGCTTCTTAACTATACTATTTTTGATGAAGTAAGGGAGAAAGCCTTAAGAGCAGATATGAACGACTGTCTGGGAAATTCTCTTTTTCCCCAGGACAAACGAAACATTCTGTTGTTTACCTTTGGGTGGAAAAAAGAAGGAGGCTTACCGGAGTATTTACAGGAATCCTGGCTCCGTTATCTGCTGTCCCAGCTACAGTTGGAATATTTAGAATATCAGTGCCGAGGGGAATGGGAAAAGAACTTTTAAAGGTTTGTGGCAGAGGCTGCTTCGCCAAAAAGGTTCAATTTTCTACGAAGAATAGTCCTAGCGAGCCATTCTTCGTGAATAATCAGCACCACCTAGAGTGGTATAGAAAAGGAGAAGAATGAATTACGCATGGGAGGCTGTGCTAGCAGCCAGAAAAAAGGGATTTTCAGAGGGCGAGCTGTGCTTTACGGAGGCGGATAACCCCAGCCCCTATTTGGAGGTATCGGAGGAAGACTTAAATCTGTCCGCACCGGAAGGGGAAAGGATTGCCATTAATCCTTTGTATCGTTTTGGAATGGTCTTTGCCGCCCTTTTGGATAAAAATGTGGAAGAGATGAAGGAGACCAGAGCTTTATTTCTGGACATCTGTATGCACTATCTGGTGGAACTGGATTTACGGGAAGGGCTGTCCAGAGAGGACTACTATCATCAGATTCTCTTTCGGGAGTTTATGCAGGAGGTGTATGGTAAAGGGTTCAGGAAGCGATTCTCCCTCTTTCAGGGGGAGGAACAAAAAAGAATTATTCGGTCTTATCTTCATTTACTGCAATCCGGCAATTATCTTGAAGAATACCGTAAGGTGGTAACTTTTCTCTATCAAGGAGCCTTTCTTTATGAAAGCCAGGAAAGACCCATGGAGCTTTTGGTCTATCTGGGGGTTAAGGAAACCAAAGAGGAACAGGAGAAAGCGGCATTCTTACGGGAACTGTTTCTGCCCATGCAGGAGAAGGTTTATTATTTTTATGAACACCACTTTGGGATTATCGGGGTAGAGGAAACCATGGTGATGGATGAGATGGTGATTTTTTAGAATATAGATGGGGAAAAGTAATGATAGGTTATCGACTACATAGAGAAGAGATTCAACAGGAAAAGGATAAAACCTTATACCGTAAGGAGCAGCTGGAGCTGATGACTACCCATCAGCTTCGGGAAATCTGCCGACGAGAAAAACTGGTACAGGGACTTTTGAATCCTCTGGATAAGGAGGAACTGATTCACGTCATTATGCGATATCGGGGGCTGGGAGAAAAACGGTTAATCCTGACTGGGCGAGAAGTGGGAAATGAGATACTTGAGTGGCTGCTTGGCAGCAAAAAAATCCTTGTGGAGCAGGATAGCCGTTTACATATCCCTTCTAAGCTGGTGGTTTATGAGGGGCTTGCCTTGTCTGTGGAGGATGGGATAAGGCTTCCCTATCTGCGGGAACTGGAGAACACCAATGCCCTGTTAATCAGCGGGGGAAGGGAGCTTTGCGGAATCTTTTCCCTACAGAAGAAAAAAGGGGATCAGGCACACCTGTATCTGATCAAAGATCAGGAAATGTTCTGCCGGGAGTCTGCCATCAAGGACTATGACTTATACTGCTTTCCTCAAGAAGAATCGGAGAGGCTTTATGCCCTGTATGAGGGGAAGGAAAGCGGCTTATCCGCGTTAACAGGCTATCGGATTCCTTTGTTGGATGTGGAGGTACGTCCCCCTATTCCTCTTCGGATGCCTTTAGTCATTGATTTTGGCTCCACCAATACTACCGCAGGGGTATATCTGGATTCGGTGTATGTGGAACAGGCAAAGGGGGCTCCCTTTGCCCAGAAGCTGACAAAGAACAGTATTCACTATACCCGATTTACCAATGGAGAGAAGCTGCTTCCTTCGGTAGCAGGCGTATTGTCTATTGAGGAAGGCAAGCCGCGGTTTGTGTTCGGTCAGGAAGCAGTGGACATGGCCAATGCCTGCTACGTGGATGAGGGCTTTAGTATTTTCTATGATATGAAGCGGTGGATCAGTGATTACGAAAGACAGGAGGAGATTACGGACCGACAGGGGAAACGGGCTTTTCTTTCCCGAAAAGAGATTATTAAGGCTTATTTTTCCCATATCATTACCCAGACAGAGAATCAGTTCAAGTGCAAAGTCAGCCAGCTTCATGTATCTTGCCCGGTAAGGCAAAAATACCTGTTTGGACGCCTGTTTCAGGAGATTTTACCAGACTTTCTTACCAAAGAGGAGGAAATGCTGGATGAGGGCGTGGCGGTAGTCTACAATACCCTCTCAGGGCTGCTGGAGACAGGAAAACTTACAGAAAATCAGGAGTATCAGGCACTTATTGTGGATTGTGGGGGCGGAACCACAGACCTGTGCGCCTGCACCTTTCGGGTACGGGATACGGGAATCGCCTATCATGTGCAGATGGACACCGCCTATGAGAACGGGGATACGGACTTTGGAGGAAATAACCTGACCTACCGGATTATGCAGCTGATCAAGGTGACCATGGCAGAACAGATGGGGTATCCCCTTACGATGAGCACAGAAGAGATCTTGAAGCAGTTGGATGGGGATGTTTACCGTCTGGTGGATAGGGAAGGTGTTGCTGTAGTCTATCAATCCCTGGAAGAAGCTTACCATCAGGCAGAAGGCTTTTTGCCTACTTGCTTTCGGGACTATGAGGCCAAAAGCCGGAGTGCCTATTTTCAGGTAAAAAATAATTTTTATCACCTTTTTTTCCTGGCAGAACAGGTGAAAAAAAGCTTCTTTGAACAGGCCGGTGTATTACAGGTGGGAATTACCTCTGAGCAGCAAAAGAATCATGCGATTCGGTGGGTAGTAGCGGATAAATGGAAGCTGTCCATAGGAAAAAAAGAAGGGCTTACGGTATTGAAGGAATTTCCTCGACTGGTCTTTAACCTATACCAGATGGAGCTATTATTAAAGGCAGATATTTATGGCATTATCCGAAAGTTTATGGAACCCTTTTATCTGGAGGATAAAATCCGGGATTTTTCCTTTCTGAAGCTGACCGGGCAGTCCTGTAAGATTGACCTGTTTAAGGAGGCCATGAAGGAGTTCATTCCGGGAAAAATGATTCAGTTTCAGAGAAAGACGAAGGAAGGAAAAGGGGACATATCCTTAAAGATGAGCTGTGTGGAGGGAGCTTTGAAATTTATTCGGGATAAACGCACAGGTATCGCCCGGATTGATTTACGCTCCCATAAGCCACTGCTTCCTTACACTGTTCATACGCATACCCACAGAGGAAAAGAGGTGGAGCTGGTGAATGGGTTTTTGCGAGAGGAGGAAACCCGGTACGTTTCCCGAAATCTGGAGGAGGTTACCCTGAATCTGTATCTGAAGGATGCTTCCGGAAATATCCGCTGTCACTTCGCCTTGGACTGTGAACCAAATCGGTTTCAGGCCGTGACCTATGAGGAGATTGAAGCGATTCATGGAAAACACATCCTGCAGAAGGAAACGGACAGCATTGTGAATCAGGAGATGCGTTTTTTTGCCTGGAAGAGGTGCAGGGATTGGGGTTATGTGATTGTCCCTGTCTATCGGGAAGAAGAGCAGCTTTATCTGGGAGAAGAGCAGTTCTATCCCTTTGAGCATGAGGGATGGCTGAGAAATTTTTTTGATGGAACGTGGTAACAAAGGAAGCGAAAAAAGTATGGATTTGGATTCAGGCAGTATCACAAGGAAAACTTGTGCTATGCAAGGGGGATTAGAATGAGAGAAATAATGCGTGATTATACCGCTACAGGAAAATACAAAAGTGAGAATATTCCGGGAAATCAGTTCATGGAGGAGCATGAGAGGGAATTTTTTGATAAGAATGCTTTTGTTTTGGAGAGACAGGCGGCTTTACTTGCTGAAAATTATCGTTCCGAACAGGATGATAGCCTATATGATTTTATTGCTGATTTGGAAGAGCATGAGGGAGAATATGTAGTCGAGGGAGCCTTACTGACCTGTACACGCTGTTCTAAACACGCAAGAAAAGTAAAGATTGATGGCGCTTGGCTTGCAGGGGAACTTCAGGATGTGGAAAAAAACTCCCGTATTTACACCGGGGACAGACCGCAGACGATAAATGGGCTGGTTCCGGCAGGAGTGAAAGACTGCATCGGAGGGATGCGGGGAGAAGAGATGAGGGCAAAAGGAGAAGGGAAGGAAACTGGAGAGGTGAATATCGTCAGCTTTGGGAACTGTACTTTCATTCCCCAGGGAGAAGAACTGAATAAAATTCTTCTGGCACAGAACCTGATGCACAAAAAAGATAAGATTATAGAGGCGATTGAGGAAGGCAAAGGAACCTGCTATTGCTTTATGAAGCTGAATGAGGAATGGGAAAACCTGGCGATAGCGGGGGAATATATGGTTGGTGAAATGGCCCTACCAAAAGCAGGAATCGAGAAAGCGTTGTTGTCCGCACCGTACATGAAATTTAATGGAGTGGAAGGAATTAATATGTTGTCCATTTTGTTCTGTCAGTTTGGTGGGGGAATCATTACGGCATTGGAGTCGGGGCAGGATAAGGATATATCCCCAAATTGGCAGAATATTGAAAGTGTATGGAATGGGGAAGAAGAATGGAATGATGAGCAGCTTAAGATGGCTAAATATATAACAACAGTTCTACTGTCACGAGGATATTCAAACGAAATAATTGCTGGACTTGTAGGGAACATTGTTAATGAAGGTGGGTTTGGAAAGTTTGAGTCATCGCTCTATTCTTCAGGTAAGCCGAAGTATCTGGAACATATGGATAGTGTCCATGGTTATGGGAGTCTGGCTTCTGGTCAGTATTTATATGATTTGGGCATAGAAGTATTAGTGGAATTGAGAAAGAACGGAAATTGCTCAGATGAAAAGCATATGTTTGGATTGGGTGCTGTGCAATGGACAGGCGACAGAGGGGAAAGGTTGATAGAAAAATATATTGAGACCTTTGGAGAGGATGGTATTCCTTCAAAGGAAGAATGTACGCAAGTAGAAATTGATTTTATGATACAAGAATTGGAAAATGCGGGCTCAGATGGGTATAAAAAAGTAATTGATAAATGTGAGCAGGAAACATCAAATATCATGGAAGGAACAAAAAAGGTTGAAATAATAGCAGAGATTATTATGTCTGATTATGAAAGCCCCAGTTCAACTGATGCAACGGAACGCCAAGCAGAT
>JBJELS010000213.1:0-1831 GCA_051879275.1 Lachnospiraceae bacterium | reverse complement strand
GGATTTAGCACGTTCCTCCAGACCATCCAACTCTTCTCCCTGTCCGCAGTCGATGCAGACACAGATTACTTCATAATCAAAATTCTCCTTCAGCCCGGGAATGATAGCTGTAGTGTCCAGACCGCCTGAGTAGGCCAAAATGACTTTTTCTTTCATAATTTCCTCGCTTTCTTACCTATAACAATATTTTTTCTTTTATCTTCTGCCTTCGATTAAGGCGTTGACAATAATATACACCTGGAAAAAAGAAAAATCAAGTGAAAATTTATTCATAAATAATGAATAAAAAGCATAAAAATACAAATATATTAAATAATACTTGCATAAAATATAAAAAAGGTTGTATAATCATACAAAGTTAAGGAAAGAAAAAATTTGGCTGACCATCAAGATCAGGAAGAAAATCCCTTCAGTCGGCTACCACTTTAGGAAAAATATGCTATACTGTAGCAGATGTAAGGGATAAGGGAACAGATTCTTACGCATAAGGATTAATTGCTGCCATAAGCAGCGGAATGAGAGGAAGAAATGATTAAGGTAGGAATTGTGGGAGCAACAGGATATGCAGGAGGAGAATTGGTAAGGTTTCTTTTGGCCCATCCTCAGGCTGAGATTGTCTGGTATGGTTCCAAAAGCTACATTGACCAGCCGTATGCTCAGGTTTTTCAGAATATGTTTCAGCTGGTTCCCCATATTTGTAAGGATGATAATTTAATGGAAATGGCTGCGGGAGTAGATGTGATTTTTACGGCTACACCGCAGGGCTTTTTAGCCTCGGTTTTAGGAGAGGAGCTGCTTTCCAGGGTAAAGATCATTGATTTAAGTGCAGATTTCAGAATTAAGGATGTGGCTGTCTATGAAAAATGGTATTCCATTAAGCATAAGGCACCACAGTTTGTGGATGAAGCAGTATACGGACTTTGTGAAGTGAATCGGGAAAAGGTGAAAAAAGCAAGACTGGTTGCCAATCCCGGCTGCTATCCAACCTGCTCTTTTTTATCTATCTATCCTTTGGCAAAAGCAGGGATGATCGATCCCGCTACCTTGATTATTGATGCCAAAAGCGGAACCAGCGGAGCAGGAAGGGGAGCTAAGGTAAATAATCTGTATTGTGAAGTGAATGAGAATATTAAAGCATATGGTGTGGCTTCCCACCGCCATACGCCGGAGATAGAAGAACAGCTTTCCTATGCTTTTGGAGAGCAGGTGATCCTGAATTTTACCCCTCACCTGGTACCCATGAATCGGGGGATTTTGATTACCGCCTATGCCTCCCTGAAGCGAAGGGCTGACGGAAGCCTGCCGGATAGGGCTGAGCTTCGCCGGCTTTATGAGGAATGCTACCGGAAAGAAAGCTTTGTCCGCTTTTTGCCTGAGGGAAGCTGCCCGGAAACCAGGTGGGTGGAAGGCAGTAATTATGTGGATGTGAATATAGAGGTGGATGAACGAACCGGTAGGGTGATTATAATGGGAGCCATGGACAATCTGGTGAAGGGAGCCGCCGGTCAGGCCGTACAGAATATGAATCTGCTTTTTGGGTTGCCGGAGGATATGGGATTAAAGCTGGTGCCGATATTCCCATAGAAAGGGAAAAGAAATGATAGCTATTCGTAAAATGACCATAGAGGATTATGATGCAGTTTATGCCCTCTGGAAAAGAATCAAGGGCTTTGCCATGCGGAGTCTGGATGATTCCAGAGAGGGTGTAGAGCGTTTTTTGAAACGAAACCCGGATACCAGTGTAGTGGCCCTTAATAAGGATGGAAAGGTGGTGGGTGCAATTCTTTGCGGACATGACGGGCGCAGAGGATGTTTTTACCATGTGTGTGTG
>JBJELS010000212.1:0-8391 GCA_051879275.1 Lachnospiraceae bacterium | reverse complement strand
CCAGACCGTAAACAGACACAATCTGAAGCGTCTGGAGAAAATAACTTCTCCTCACTCCATTAGAATCTGTGTTTCTCTTGCCTGCCACTACTGCAGTAATACGGTAATTGCCAGTCAGCTTTTGAGCTCGAAAAATTCAAATATTTCTTCTCAAATGGTTGATGCAGCTCTTTTTCCGGATATTGTTGAAAAATACAAATTGGAGCGTATTCCCTTTTTGATTTTAGATGAAACTGCCTGTCTGTGGGGAGAAAAGGGCATTGAAGACATTCTTACTCTTATTGAGAACAATGCCTAATACAGCGGTTTCTTATTTAGAATTGGGGCCGGTGCAACAATGTGCCGACCCCGTCTTCTTATTCTCCGGTGCAATTCATATCCTGTAAGCTGCAGACCTTGTCCTCTTCATCAACGCAGTTCATATCGGTATAAGCACAGGTCTTGTCCTCTTCTCCCACGCAGTTCATATCGGTGAAGGCACAGGTCTTGTCGTCATCTGTCATTCCGTTCATATTGGTTATTCCCAATTTTTTCTCCATCTTATTCCCTCCTTACTCTACATTTACCGTGGCAATAACGTCCACTCCTGTTTCTGCTGCATTTTTTAAAATTACATCTCCGATATGAATCGGAGGTATAGCTTCCACTTCCTTTAGCTGACGAACCACATCAAATATCTTTTCCTTGGGAATATCGTTCCGGGTCTTACAGGAAATCTGGCCCTTGCTCCTGCCTTTAAGCTTTACCGATGTAGTTACTACTCTGGTAGGGCTGGTCACTTCCTTCCTTGCGTAAGCTTCTCCTCTAGGGCAGGTATTTCCGCTTATTTCAATTACTTTACCGGCATCGATTTCCACCTCCATCATACACCCCATAGGGCATACGATGCAAATTAAATCTTTTTTTTCCATGGCCCTTACTCCTTTTCAATCCTTACCACAATTTCCTCCAAATCCGGAAATTCCAGCAGCTTTTCTTTTGAAAGTCTGATTTCCTCCATTTCACCGGGAGCTACTACAGGACGTTTTTTTCGCGCGATACATTTATCACTATAGCCGGCTGAGACATAACAGTTTTTATATACTCCTCCCACTCGAAATCTCACGGTTAAAGCATCCTCTATATTGGATAAATGAATACGACTGGGAACGGTATATCTGACTCCATCTGTCGGAATCAGCCTGATCTCCTTTTCCTTGGCTTTATGCCATTTCCCCTTTACATAGCATACTGCATTTTTTCCGGCAGCAGCGGCCTCCTCTGAAACAAAATCCACCAGATCATGCACATGAAGTACATTGCCGCAGGCAAATACACCTTCCACACTCGTCTCCAGGCTTTCATTAACGACAGGGCCATTAGTGATACTGCTCATTTCCACTCCCATTCCGAGAGACAGTTCATTTTCCGGTATCAGCCCCACCGACAGCAATAAGGTATCGCAGGGGATGTATTCTTCAGTTCCCGGAATCGGCTTAGCCCTTTCATCCACCCTGGCAATAGTAACTCCCTTTAACCGTTCTTTTCCGTCAATTTCCACAACGGTATGACTGAGCTTCAGCGGTATGTCGTAGTCCTCCAGACACTGTACAATATTTCTTTTCAAGCCGCCGGAGTAAGGCATCAGTTCTGCTACCACTTTCACATGTGCCCCTTCCAGAGTCATTCTTCGTGCCATAATCAGACCAATATCCCCCGAGCCCAAAATAACTACCTCCCGCCCGGGAAGATAGCCCTCTATATTTACCAGCCTTTGGGCCGTTCCTGCCGAGAATATTCCGGCCGGACGATATCCCGGAATATTCAATGCCCCTCTGGGACGCTCTCTGCATCCCATAGCCAGAATTATGGCTCTGGCTTTGATTTCAAACAGTCCCTCTTCCCTGTTCATGGCGGTTATGATTTTATCCGACGTAATTTCCACAACCATGGTATTCAGCATATATTCGATTTTCATTTCTTCAACACGGCGAACATATCTGTCTGCATATTCCGGTCCGGTAAGCTCCTCCTTAAAGGTATGAAGCCCAAAACCATTATGAATACATTGGTTTAAAATCCCACCCAGCTCCCTGTCTCTCTCCAGAATCAGTATACTGTCACACCCATGCTCTTTTGCACTGGCTGCTGCTGCAAGTCCGGCAGGTCCTCCGCCTACAATTACGATTTCATATTCTTTCATAGAAATCTCCCCCTTTCCTACAGGTGATCCTTATTTTTGCCCATAATAATTGCAGAACCTTTACCAGACTTGGTTATTTCAGATTCATCTACATTCAGCTGCTGTGCAAGAATTTCCATGACTCTGGGGGAGCAGAAGCCGGACTGACACCGTCCCATTCCTGCCCTTGTTCTTCGCTTTATACCGTCCAGAGACCTGGCCCCCAGTGGGCGGTTGATGGCATCCAGAATCTCTCCCTGGGTTACCATCTCGCATCTGCAGATAATATTGCCGTATGCAGGCTGCTTTCGGATCAGTTCCTTTCGTTCCTCTTTTGACAGCTCCTGTGGGAAAAGAATCCCCTTTCGCTTTTCAATGAAATCACTCTTTTTTTTCAGATTCAGTTTTTTTGCCAAAATATCTGCTACCATTTCTCCAATCGCAGGTGCACTGGTCAGTCCCGGAGATTCTATACCGGCACAATCAATAAATCCTTCTGCATCCGGTACTTCTCCGATAATAAATTCATGTCCCGCTTCATGCGCCCTTAATCCTGCAAAGGAGGTAATTACCTGTCTGATAGGTATGTTCTTTACATTGAGGCCTGCCTTGGAAATCACCTCTTCCAACCCCGCTGCCGTAGTGTAAATGCCTTCTTTATCTTCAATATCCGCAGCCGTTGGTCCCATAAGCAGATTCCCATGTACAGTGGGTGTGACCAGGATTCCCTTTCCCCATTTACCCGGCAAAGCAAAAATCACCTGCTTTACATGCTTTCCTGCCTGTTTATCCAAAAGACAGTATTCTCCCTTTCTGGGTATAATACTGATTTTATTTTCACTTACCATATTATGAATCCTGTCCGCATATACCCCTGCCGCATTCACCACACACCTTGTCTGATAGGTGCCCCTATCGGTACAGACCTGATATCCCTCTGATATTCGTCTGATATCTATCACCTCTGTATTAAAAGCAAACTCTGCTCCATTCACAAACGCATTCTCTGCCAAAGCAATATTCAATCCAAAGGGACATACAATACCTGCTGTGGGTGCATACAGGGCAGCCACTGCATCCTCTGTAAGATTCGGCTCCAGTTCAAAAAGCTTTCTGCCGCGAATTATTTCCAAATCTTTGACTCCATTTTTTACTCCCCGGTCATAAAGCTGCTGAAGCTTGGGTAAATCTTCTTCACTTCTGCAGACTACCAGAGACCCACATCTGGAAAAGGGAAAATCCAGCTTTTCAGACAGCTCCTCCATCAATTCATTTCCCCGTACATTCATCTTGGCCATCAAGGAGCCGTTTGCCGCATCATAGCCGGCATGAACAATAGCACTATTTGCCTTTGAGGTTCCGCAGCATACGTCCTCCTCTTTCTCCAGCACTAATGCTTTTATCCTGTATTTTGATAATTCTCTGGCAGAGGCCGCACCCGAAACACCAGCTCCGATAATGATTACATCATACATATTAATCTCCATTCCGCCGCCTTTAGCCGGCGGCACAAATAGTAATGAAATTATTATTTTCTTTCACACTATTTTCTTCCTGTTTTAAAGAAAAGAGGTTAATCTTCCACATTTTTTCATGTTCGATCAACCCCTCCCCTTTTACTCTATCTACTTGTTGCCTGATATTTTTATCTTACCAGGGAATTGCACCATACAAAAGAACTGCAATCAGTGCACCGATTATGGGGCCAACCAAAGGAACGATTCCATAACCCCAATTTGAGTCGCCCTTCGCCTGAATCGGAAGGATAGTATGTGCAAGTCTGGGCCCCAGGTCACGAGCAGGATTCAGTGCATAGCCGGTCAAACCGCCCAGAGACATACCGATAGAAACGATAATTCCAAATACAAGAATATTGCTCAGGCCTCCTGCAATTCCTTCCACCTGACCGATACCCTTAATGGCAAACACCAGAAC
The DNA here is from genome assembly GCA_051879275.1 of Lachnospiraceae bacterium. GTDB lineage: Bacteria > Bacillota > Clostridia > Lachnospirales > Lachnospiraceae > SFDP01. Next base: position 4,295 of record JBJELS010000212.1, on the reverse strand, counting down.
AAAGGTTGCAACAGCTTCGCAGACTATGTTCCTCGGTAAATTGGGGATAGCCGGTCCTGTTGAGAATACTCCCAGCTTCGTTCCCGCCTCAGGTGTAGCGTCGAACTGATCCTTAAACATGATGTATACCAGACAGGCTCCAACGAATGCACCTGCAAACTGTGCTGCAACATATCCGGGTACCATCGACCAGCCTATACTCCCTTCAGCTGCCAGAGCAAGGGTAAGTGCCGGATTAAAATGTGCTCCTGAGGCTGCACCAAAGATAAAGGCAGGTATCATAACCGCAAGACCCCAGGCCAGAGTAATCTGGATAGAACCTGCTCCCTTCATTCCGGATTTATTCAGGGTAACATTTGCCACTACTCCATCACCCAGCAAAATAAGTATCATCGTTCCAAGAAATTCCGCTATATATGGCAACATACTTTGCACCTCCTTATTATCCTTCTCTCATCATCAATCCCCTTTTGCCCATCCATAAGCATATTTTACAGCTTTGTTCCAGCCTTTAATCTTTCTGACTCTGTCAGCTTCTTCAATTTCCGGCTTAAAGGTCTTATCGATAGCCCAGTTTTTAATTACATCCTCCTTACTGGTCCAATAGCCGACGGCCAGGCCTGCCAGATACGCTGCTCCCATGGCGGTAGTCTCTACACATACGGGACGGTTCACCGGAGCATTAATAATATCCGCCTGTGTCTGCATCAGGAAATCGTTGGCACTTGCACCGCCATCTACCTTTAATGCTGCCAGTTTAATTCCGGAGTCTGCCTTCATTGCCTCCAATACATCATTTACCTGATAAGCCAGGGATTCTAGGGTGGCACGAATAATATGATACTTATTTACCCCTCTGGTAATTCCCACAATGGTTCCTCTTGCATACTGATCCCAATGGGGCGCTCCCAGACCGGTAAAGGCCGGCACAACATAGCATCCATTGGTATCCTTTACCTTCTTGGCCATATATTCGGAATCCGGGGATGAATCAATGATTCTCATTTCATCACGGAGCCACTGTACAGCCGCTCCGGCAACAAAAATGGAGCCCTCCAAAGCATAATTGACCTTTCCGTCCAGTCCCCAGGCAATGGTCGTTACCAGACCGTTCTTAGAAAATACGGGTTTTTCTCCGGTATTCATCAGCAAAAAGCAGCCTGTACCATATGTATTTTTCGCTTCACCTGCAGTAAAACAGGTCTGTCCAAACAATGCTGCCTGCTGATCTCCTGCAGCCCCCGCAATGGGTATGTGTTCTCCCAGGAAGGAGCTGTCTGCCATTCCGTAGATACAGCTGGAGGGCTTTGCCTCGGGAAGCATGCTTTTAGGAATATTCAGCTCCTTGAGAATATCATCATCCCACTGCAAAGTATTAATATTAAACAGCATGGTACGGGAAGCATTGGAGTAATCGGTAACATGAACCTCTCCCTTAGTCAGCTTCCAAATCAACCAGGTTTCCACCGTACCAAACAAAAGCTCTCCTTTTTCCGCCTTCTGCCTTGCTCCCTCCACATTGTCCAGAATCCATTTTACCTTCGTGCCGGAAAAATAGGCATCTATCACCAGCCCGGTTTTCTGACGGAACACATCCGTCAACCCTTTTTCTTTCAGTGAATCACAATATTCAGAGGTTCGTCTGCACTGCCATACAATGGCATGATATACAGGCTCTCCCGTCTTTTTATCCCATACAATAGCGGTTTCTCTCTGATTGGTAATACCGATGGCTGCAATATCCGCTGCCGTTGCCCCGATCTTGTTCATTGCCTCTACGGCCACACCCAACTGACTGGCCCAGATTTCGTCCGCATCATGCTCTACCCAGCCGGGTTGCGGAAAATACTGCGTAAATTCTCTCTGTGCCACACTACACATCTCACCCTTTTCATTGAAAAGAATACAACGGTTGCTTGTTGTTCCGGCATCCAATGCCATGACATACCTTGCCATATTTTTCCCTCCTTATTAAATCTTTTGTTTATCTATAAATTGCCTTCCTCCGACAATTATATATACAAGACCCGCTCACATTTTCCAAACCGCTCTGCTGGTGGTCGATACGGAAGTGGCCCCGGCAGCCAGAGCGGCCATTACATCCTCCTTGGTGGAAATCAGCCCCCCCGCAATAATGGGACTTTTGATGCTTCTCTTAACCTGCTTGATCACCCTGGGAATTATTCCCGGCAAAACCTCCACAAAATCCGGTCGGATATGATAAACCTGAGTCTTAAGATTCTCCAGAACCATTGAGTCAATAAGAAATACTCTTAAAACAGTATACATCTCCAGCTCCATTGCCCTTTTAATCAGAGTCGGTTTAGTGCTGATGATTCCATCTGCATTGACTTCCTTTTTCATGAAATCTACCGCTATCTCCTTTGCACTCAGACCTGCAATCAAATCAATATGAACAACAGCCATTCTGCCGGTATCTTTGATTTGCTTTACAATATTCTTGATGCTGCAAACATCTCCGAACAGGACAAAAACCACCTTTATTTCTTCCTCTTCACAGCAATGCTCAATACTGTCCATATCTTTTACCGCAGCAATTATGGGGTTAACTTCCAGTATCTCACGGAATTTTTGCATATCGTCCACCCTTTCTTCAACAGGGAAACAAGTTTAAACGGTCGAAACAAACAAAAAAGCATGTCTAAGAAACAACATTACCGTCGTTTTTTACATGCTCTTCAATCTCAAATCATTTTTTAGTTATTTGTATCATATAATAAGCAAAGTAAAATAGCAAGTCTTTTTTTGCACTTTTTCTATTTTTTAACTTTTACTTTTAACTATTTCTCATACTTATTTTCAGCTGCTTCAATTCCTCCTTCTGCCCGGGGCTGATACGATAGCTCTCCCTTGCCTTCTGAATCGTCTTATTATGTACCCAGATATCCAAGGACCTATTCTTCAGGAAGGGTAAGGCTGCTTCATATTGCTTTGCCAGCGCAGTGGCAAAGAACCAGGCCTGCATCATCCTTACATAATATTCCTGCAAATTTACTCCGGCTGCCAGCCCCAGTATTTCTTCAGAAAAATTCTCTTCCAGAAAATAATCCATCAATACCTTTATTCCGTAACGGCAGACATAGGTTTGGTCACTTTTTATCCATTCTGCAGCCTTGATCAGGGTCTGCTCCGGTTCTTTTTTCAATATTTTAGGAACGGTACCATCACAGGTGGCCCAATTATCCACATAAGGAAGGAAAACATCCAGCTCCTGTATACACCGGTCATAATCCTTAATCCTTTCCACTAAAAAACCATGAAGATTATTTTCCTCATAATAGTAATGGGGCAAAGCCTGTAAAAACTCTCTGACTTCCTGCTGCTTTGCCAGCTTGACAGAATATTTACGAAGGATGGGGGTGCGAATCCCGATAATCCGCTCTTCTTCTACTGTAGGAATCAGTTTTTTCTGAAATTCCCTATAGCCCAAATCCTCCATAGCCAAAAGCTCCTGTCGTATTTTCTCCAAGCCCATCTTACCTTTACTCCTTTGGGAATGTATCCGGTCAATCTGTTACTGTCCCTCAGATGGTTTATTCTCTGTCAGCTTAAGCACCTCACCTGCAATCATCTCCGCAAGCTCCTCCACCTTCTTTCTTCCATCCACAATCAGTATCTTCTCACTGCCTCCAAAACGTCTGAAAGCCTCCAAATAATTTTCCCTGATTTTTTCCAATAGGGATTTCTTTTCAAACAGCTCCTGATGGAAACGATTCCTGGTGATTCTCTTCATGGCTGTATCCGCATCCACATCCACAAAAACCGTCAAATCCGGCTTCAGCAGCTTTCGGCTTTCTTCATTTAAAGCAACTACCCAATCCATGGGCACGTCTACACTGTGGTAAGCATAGGAGGAAAAATAATAGCGATCCGTTAGTACCGTCACTCCTTCATCCAGCTTACTGACAATACCATTGACTTCATTCAGCAGATGATCCAGACGATCTGCCGCAAAGAGGGCGGCAATCACCCGGCTGTCTGCCCTCATTCTTCCTGTAAGAATCTGCCGTATCTGGGAGCCTATAGGCCCCGCAGAGGGTTCGCAGGTCTGATAAACACGTTTTCCTTTCTTCTGAAGCTCTCTATGTAAAAGCTGAAGCTGCGTACTTTTACCGCTCCCGTCTATTCCTTCAAAAGCAATAAACAATCCTCGTTCCACTTCCATAAATCCTTTCTGCATTATTTAACCATCATACCACAGCTTGTTTCCAAAGAAAAGAGAAAGGAAGGCATCCCCTTTGCCTTCCCTTCAACAATATATATCAACCTTCTCG
>JBJELS010000211.1:0-8443 GCA_051879275.1 Lachnospiraceae bacterium | reverse complement strand
ATGGGAATGACTATGAGGATGATGGGAATGATTCCCGTGGTGATGGTCATGAGGATGAGGGGAATTATGTATATCTTCACTTTCTTCCTCTTCTCCCCTGACCTTCACCGAAAAATGAGTTCCCATAATTCCGCATTTAACGGCTTTTTCCTTTCCCACACTTACCCCGTCAAGACCCAGGGCATTCAGCTCTTTCAAAAACACCTCAGGTTCCGGCAAAAGCTCCAGTAAAGCTCCAGCCAGCATGTCTCCCGCTGCTCCCATACTGCAGTCCAAATATAAGGTTTTCATGGTTTGCTCCTTTCTGAAATATGGTTGATCATGCTGGCCTGATAGGCCGCCCCGAAACCATTATCAATATTTACAACGGATACTGTGCTGGCACAGGAGTTTAACATGGACAGCAATGCAGACAGCCCCTGAAAGGAGGCACCATAGCCTACACTGGTGGGTACCGCAATTACCGGACAGTCTGCCAGACCCCCAATCACACTGGCTAAAGCCCCTTCCATTCCGGCAATAGCAATAATTACCGTGGCGCTCATAATTTCCTCCAGGTGTGCCAGGGTACGATGCAGACCGGCAACCCCCACATCATAAAGGCGGATTACCCGATTACCCAGAATTTCTGCCGTTAATGCCGCCTCCTCCGCAACGGGAATATCGCTGGTTCCCCCGGTAGCCACCAGAATGGTTCCCACACCATCCGGCTCAGGGAAATCCCCCACAATTCCTATATGTGCTTCCGGATAGTAGCTGAACTCCTTTTCCTGCTTTAATCGCTCTGCTGCCTCTTTATTCAGGCGGGTAATCAAAATTCTGTTCTCCCCGTTCTTTTTCATTGCGGCTAAAATCCCCTGTATCTGCTCAGGAGTCTTTCCTCCGCCATAAATCACCTCTGTCGCTCCCTGTCTAAGCTTACGGTGCAGATCCACCTTTGAATAACCAATATCTTCAAAAGGCTTCATTTTCAGCTGAAGAAGGGCCTCCTCCACGGAAACCTCTCCCTCCTTCAGCCCCTTAAGAATCTGCCTGATCTCACTGCTCATCTCTCACCTCCAAATCCAGTACCACACCTGCATATTCTGTCTTTAATTGTTTTAAAATCTCTTCTCTCTTTTGCATAAAAAGCGGAATTTGTTTTTCCGTAAGCTGAATACGCGCCAGTCCCTTAAACAAGCGTACCCGGAAGTTTTCAAATCCCAGGGAAAACAGATATTCCTCCGCTCTCTCAGTGGTTGTAAGCTTATCCTTCGTAATTTCCTCTCCGGTAGAAATTCTCGTGGCCAGACAGGCATAGGAGGGCTTATTCCAGGTAAATAATCCTGCCTCCTTGGACAATCCGCGGATGATTTCCTTAGTCAGTCCGCATTCTCTTAAAGGAGAACGAACCTTAAGCTCCGAAAGGGCTTTCATTCCCGGACGGTCATGAGCATCATCAGATGCATTAGTTCCATCCAGTACTAGTGCATATCCCCCCTTTGCAGCCTCCCTGATTATTGTGGTAAAAATTCTGTTTTTACAAAAATAACATCTGTTACTCGGATTGGCCGTCACCTGCTTTTCCTTTAAAATATCCACTTCTATTACCTGTAAGCCCACCCCCAGGCTTTCAGCCAGACGACAGGCATCTTCATATTCAAATGCGGGCTGAAATGCGGATTTTACATAATACGGCTGCACATCTGCCCCATGCTTAACAGCCTCATACAGCAGATAGGAGGAATCCACTCCCCCCGAAAAGGCCAGTGCTGCCCGATTATGATGTAGAAAAAATTCTTTTAAGCTGTTTTTCTTTTCCATTTTTCCTCTCTTCTTTTATAAGTTATTATCTTTCTGATTCATTCTTCTTCGTAAATAATTTCCCAGATTCGTTATGCAAAAAAGGGTAGTGACCAAAAAGCTTCCGGGAATCAGAATCATCCACCATGCTTTTGACAGCAGAGCCCTTTCGGCCAGGGACAGCATACTCCCCCAGGTAATAATCTCCAGTGGAAGTCCCAAGCCCATAAAGCTCAGAGTAGATTCTGCAACAATAGCCCCTCTCACATTCATTACTGCCATAAACATAATTGAAGCCATAAAATTAGGTACCAGATGCTTCCAAAGCAGATGAAAAAAACCGCCCCCCATTATCTGGGAAGCCAGTACATATTCGCTGCTGCAAAGCTGCCTTACTTCAATACGTACCACCTTAGCCATACTCATCCAGCTTGTGAGTCCGATAATAATGGCTATACTCAAAGGATTATCTCCTCCTAAAACAGCCTGAAAAAAAACGATCAGCAACAGCCCGGGAATAGAAAGAGCAATTTCTGTAAAACGCATCAGCAGTGTATCCAGCCACCGAGGGGATAATCCACTGAAGGCTCCATACACAACGGCAATAAAGGTAGCAATTACTGTCGATAGAATACCGATCAGCAAGGAGGTTCTTCCCCCATACCAAATCATCGAGAAGATATCCCTTCCCATGGAATCCGTTCCGAAATAAAATTCCTTTCCCGGGGGCTGACTGAAGGAAGACATGTCCATATAGGTTGGATCTTTGGGAATAAAACCTTCGGCAAAAAGACAGCCTGACAGAATAATCAGCAGCACCGCCATGGATATCCAGGGTTTTGTCCTGATTTTCCTCCATCTTTTTCCCTTTTTTAAGTCCAAAGAAGTCTGTTTTGAAAAACTATTCATACCGCTCACTCCCTGATGTCAAATTTTCCCGCCTCACTCTGGGATCAATACGTTCATTAATCATCTGAGCGATAAGATTTCCCCAAATAATCACTACTCCCGTAAGCAGACACAGAAGCATCAGTAAATGGTAATCCTTGTAGCGTGCACTTTCATAAGCAAGCGTTCCGATACCCGGATAAGAGAAAACGGTTTCCACAATGTATGTCCCTCCCAGAATGTGAGGAAGGGAAATTGCCATAATGCTGAAGACGGAGGGCAGGATATTGGGAATGCAGTGGCAAAATAGAATTTGTCTATCTGACAATCCTTTTGCCTTCGCCAATAGTACGTAATCCGCTCTTACCTCCTCCAGAAGCCTATTACGGATCATATAAGCATAATACCATAAATGGCCCATTACTACCACCGTCAACGGAAGAATCAGATGTCTTATTCTATCCGGCCAATTTCCCTCCTCCCCTATAGAATAAGCTCCGCTGCTGGGGAGAATTTGTAAGCGGACAGAAAAAATATATATAAGAAGCAGCGACAGCCAAAATTCCGGAACACAGCTGCTGAGTGTCCCCACCCTGCAAAGGATTTTGTCCGCCGCTTTTTCTTCCCTCATTGCACAAAAAACGCCTAAAGGCAGAGCCAGTACAAAGGTAAGTACAAATCCTCCGCCTCCTAAAATAAGTGTATTTTTTAATCGTCCGCCTACCACCGCAGTTACATCAGCTTTATATTTAAAAGAAATGCCGAATTCTCCCTGAAAAGCATTTTTCAGCCATTTGAAGTATTGAACATGAATGGGCTCATGAAGCCCCAGTTTTTCTTCTGCCCGGGTTCTTTCCTCCACACTCATTTTTTCCACCCGGTCACCGTAATAAGAGACCAGCGGATCTCCCGGAGCTAATCTGGCTATGTAAAATACCAACAAGGAGAGCATAAAAATACTGGAGAGAAAAAAAATGATTTTTTTTCCAAAATAAAATAAGATTTCCTTCATTCCAAACTCCTATATCGTTTTGGATCCGGCACAGGAATTGCTGAAAGCAAAGCCTTCGTATAGGGATGCTCAGGAGCTTCAAAAAGCTTTTCAGCCGTTGCCACCTCCACCAATCTTCCCTTATACATAACCCCCACCCGGTCACAAAGACAGCGAATCACTTCCAAATCATGAGCAATAAGAAGAAAGGTAAAGCCATGCTCCTGCTGTAAATGTCTGAACAGCTCTATTAATTGAACCTGTGTCACCACATCGAGAGAGGCAAGCGGTTCATCTGCCACTAGAAAATCTGGTTCCATGGTAAGAGCCCTTGCGATTGCCACTCGCTGACGCATTCCTCCCGACAGCTGAAAGGGATAACAGTCCAAGCAGGAAGAATCCATCCCCAAATGCAGTAACTGGAAGGCCGCTTCCTTATACCAGCTTCCCCTGGGAGGTATTCTTTTTGCCAGTCTCATGGGTTCCTCAATTATCTCGGAAACCTTCATTCGTCCATTCAGACTGGAATTGGAATCCTGGAAAATCAGCTGTCTTGCAGTCTCCAGCAGCCTTCTGTTCATCCGAAATTGTCTTTTATCCCCCAGATCAATCCCCTGATAGATAATTCTTCCTTCCTGGGGTACATATAAATTCATCAGCAGGCGGGCCAGAGTGGATTTCCCGCTGCCGGACTCACCCACCAATCCAAAAATTTCTCCCCTTTTAATTTGAAAGGAGACCTGATCTACTGCCTTTATGCAAGCTCTCTTTCTGCCTCCGAAGCCACCATTTCTAATATAAGAAAAAGATACGTTCTGAACCTCAAGAAGAATCTCTCTGTCCATAGTCCTGTTCTCTTCTTTTCGTCCTGCATAATAAGGGTGTGAGCGGATAAGCGTCTTCGTATAGTTGTTTTTCGGCTGATAGAAGATTTCCTCCACCATGCCTTTTTCTATGATTCTTCCCTCATACATTACCGCTACTCGATCGGCTATTCCCGCAACCACTCCCAAATCGTGAGTAACAAAAAGAATGGACAGACCCAGCTTTCGTTGAGCCTCTTTCAGCAGTTTAAGAATTTTTGCCTGAATGGTCACATCCAATGAGGTCGTTGGCTCATCGGCCAGTAAAATTTGTGGTGAAGCTGCAAGAGCTATGGCAATAACCGCCCTTTGACGCATTCCGCCGGAAAAATGGCAAGGATACAGCTTCTCTTTTTCCTTGGCATCCTCTATCCCTACCAATTCCAATAATGTCAGAACACGTTCGTGTACTTCTTTCTTCGTTAAGTCTCTTTCATGTACCCTTATGGCCTCCTCAATCTGCTTACCAATAGTTAAGGTCGGATTTAAGGCAGTCATAGGATCCTGAAAAATCATGGAAATACACTTTCCCCGTAATTTTTGCATTTCCTTTTCATTACAGCGGCTTATCTCCTCTCCATACAGGCAGATGCTCCCCTTCTTTCTCCTTGCTCCCCCGGGTAAAAGCTGCATAATACTTTTACACAGCACACTTTTTCCACAGCCGGACTCTCCCACAACAGCCAGTATCTCCCCTTTTTTCAGAGACAGGGAAATGTCCCTTAAGACCTGAGTTTCTTTTTCTTCTGTATAAAAGCTTAAAGAAAAATCTTTAATTTCCAATATGTTTTCCATATTCTATTCTTCAATCGTCCATTCTGTAACATTCCAAAAAATCCCTACACCATGATGCCCCATAACAGTATCTTCCGTTATTCCTTTCAAATCGGACCGGGAAACATAATTGGTATCAACATAGCAGATAAACGCATAAGCCGGATCTTTTGCCAATTCCTCCTGAAATTCAGCATAAGCCTGTGCCCTTATTTTAGGATCATCTGACTGGCGGGCTTCCAACAGGTACTGATCTACTTTGTCATTGGAATAGCCGCTGTAATTAGCCCCTTTTCCTGTGCCGAATACTTTATAGGTATGGTCATCAGCATCAAAGGGACTTCCCCACCCAATCAGATAGGCCATCTGTCCTGCCCAATCCACCTGGGCGGGAATCTCCACGGATACCTCAATTCCCACTTCTTTCAGCTGTTGTGCTGCCGCCTGAGCAATATCCACACGCACTTGATCTCCGGCACCTACGCTGATGATAAAGCCAAGCTTCTCTCCTTTGCGATAATAATAGCCATCCTCTCCCCGCGTACATCCTGCTTCTTCCAATATTTGTCTGGCTTTATCGGGATTATATTCATAATGCTCCACCGATTCATTGTTATATTGGTTTCTTTGAAGCGGTCCATACGCAGGTATTCCCTGTCCTAAGAGCACTGCATTCACAATGGCCTGTCTGTCAATGGAAAAACAGACTGCCGGAATAATATCCCGGTTTTCCTGCCAGTATTCATTCCCAAAATTAAACATGATTCCTCTGTAGTCAGAGGTGATCATATGGTGAATCGTATAGTTCTCCCTGTCTGCAAAGCCCGCTGCATCCTTAGGAGTCAGCAATGCCAAATCAAGTTCACCGGACTGTAATTGGAGAGCCTTTGCATTATCATCTTCCACGATTTTAAAGATAATCTTGTCTATCTTAGCCGGTGAGCTAAAGTAATCCTCATTTTTTACCAGAGTAATGGCCTGCCCTTCATCCCAGCTTTCCAGTTTATAGGCACCGGTTCCCACCGGATGCCTGAAAAAGGCTGAGGTCTGCATGTCCTCCCCCTCAAGTAAATGTTTAGGCAGAACCGCTATGGTCATATAATCCAGAAAAGCTACATTGGGAGCCGAAAGTCTGAATAAAATGGTGTGTTCATCCATAATGGAAATCTCTTCTACATCCTCATAATTGGGGGCATTCTCTGAGCCATTCTCCGGATCCATAATAGCTTCAATGGTAAACTTGACATCCTCTGCCGTAAAGGGCATACCATCATGCCAGGTTATCCCTTCTCTAAGCTTAAAGGTATAGGTACAGGATGCTTCATCAAAGCTCCAGCTTTTTGCCAGTGCCGGTACAATTTCATTCTCTCCGTTGTGAGCCGTAAGACCGTTAAAGATTAAAAGGTTGATTTCTCCATGCTCATCCATAGCGGGATTGATTCGGGTATAGTTACCGCTTCCATACACCAGTGTGGATATCCCTTCTTCTTTAATATCCTTTTCTGTTGATAACAAATCACCACAGCCAACAAGACCCAGAAGCAGAATAATTATCCCCAATGCTACTATTGATTTTTTCATTTTTCCATCCTTTCACTGCATAAAATAAGGAAGACATATTCCTTTCCTGGGGAAAAGTATATACCTTCCTGGTATGATAGCTCGAAATAATTAAGTGTAAATTTAACTTATAAGCTTCTGCTTATTCTGTTCTGCTTCCTGCAGACCATTGATATTTTGTTAAGAATACAACAAATAATAGCATCTGTCAATTCTCTTCCCTCTTTTTCTTACCGACAGCTTTCTGCCATCCCCCTGACATATTCCTCCACCGGCTTTAGGGCATTTTCCCCGTATTCGCCGATTAGTTTCACAATGGCACTTCCTACAATCACTCCATCAGCAAGTTTACTGTATTCGGCTGCCTGCAGCGGTGTATTGATACCAAATCCGATGGCTATGGGGATGTCCGTAACCTCACGAATCTGCTTAATCATAGCTTCAAGATCAGTGGTGATTTCCTGACGCACACCTGTAACTCCCATGGAGGATACCAGATAAATATAGCCCTTTGCCTTCCGGGCAATCATACGGATCCTGTCCATACTGGCAGGGGAAATCAACGAAATCAGCTCCACGCCAAAGGTATCGGCAATGGGCTCCAGCTCCCCTCTTTCCTCAAAGGGTAAATCCGGTATAATCAATCCGTTGATTCCCACTTCCCGACATCGACTTAAGAAGGCTTCATAGCCATATTTGAATACGGGATTTAAATAGGTTAAAAATACCAGGGGAACCGATACCTGTCTGCTTACCCGTTCTACCATTTCAAAAACCTGCTTTGTGGTACAGCCGCCTGGAGCTGATAATGCTCTGACGTTGGCATCCTGAATAACCGGTCCCTCGGCAATAGGATCGGAAAAGGGGATTCCGATCTCGATCAGGGCCGCTCCCGCTCTTTCCATGGCAAGGATCAGTTCCTCTGTTTTCTCCAGACTGGGATCACCTGCCGTTAAAAACCCGATAAATGCTTTTTTCTCTTTAAATGCTTCACTGATTCTACTCATGTAAATCCACTCCTCTATATCTGGCAATTGCCGCAACATCCTTGTCACCTCTGCCGGATAAGCAGCAGATGATGATCTGATCCTTTCCCATGGTGGGCGCCATTTTTCTCACCTGTGCTATGGCATGGGAGCTTTCTATGGCCGCAATAATTCCTTCGGTTCGTGCAATATATTCAAAGGCTTCCACTGCCTCCTCATCGGTAATGGAAACGTACTCAGCCCGCCCCGTATCATGAAGATTGGCATGCTCCGGTCCTATTCCCGGATAATCCAAGCCTGCAGAAATAGAATAAACAGGAGCAATCTGACCAAATTCATCCTGGCAGAAATAGGACTTCATACCGTGGAAAATTCCTTCAGATCCGGTAGCAATCGTGGCTGCTGTCTCCGGCGTATCGATTCCCCTTCCTGCCGCCTCACAGCCGATCAATCGTACCTCCTTACAGGGAATAAACTCATAAAATATTCCCATGGCATTGCTTCCGCCGCCCACACAAGCCATAACCACATCAGGGAGCCTCCCTTCCTTCATCAGTATCTGCTCTTTGGCTTCCTTACTGATTACACTCTGAAAATCC
>JBJELS010000210.1:0-1860 GCA_051879275.1 Lachnospiraceae bacterium | reverse complement strand
ATTTGTCCTATAAGGAGGAACCGGATACCATTGAGTTTTCTGATGAGCTGGGAGAGCATTATCGTTACATGTATACTACTTCCTCCTGTTTAAATAAGGCAGACACTTATACGATTTATCTTCCGGGAACGCCGGTAAGTGAGCTTTCTGAGGAGGTGGCTGAATGGCTTAAGACCGGAGCTGTGAATGACAGTGAATCAGAGCTGGTTGTCATCATTATTGCTGATGAAGCCAATGGTTATGGGATTTACTCCACGGACAGACCGGAACCGTTGGAGGAAGCCGGAAGATGTTATTCCGGGGCAGTAAGCTCCTGTGATTATTATACCGAAAAAATTTCGGAGGCAACCACTACACTTGAATGGCTTGAGCTTAATGCGATCTGCTATTCCATCATGGATGATTGCCTCAATGAAATTTGGCATTTGATTAAATACAACGTAGAGGAAGAAACCTATAAGCAGCTTCTGGTGCAGCAGCAGGCCTGGATTAGCCAAAAGGAGGAGGAAGCCAATAAAGCGGCCGAGGAATGGGAAGGCGGTTCCTTTGCTTCTGTAGCCCATATGGAAAAGCTTTTTACTCTTACTCAGGAGCGTTGTGAGGAATTGCTCCCCTATTTGGAATAGTGCAAATGGAATGACAAAAAATAATAAAAAAGGAAGCTGAAATGGTACATAAAATCAAAAGCAATAGAAGAATTTTAATAGTCGCTGTTTTGTTGGGAATATTTGTTTTTCTGGTAGGATGCAGTGAGTCGGCTAAGACTGAAGCGGTATCTGCTGAAACTACAACCGAAAAGGTATCTGCAGCAGAAACAGAAGAAAAAGAGAACAAAGAGGAAAAAGTGACCGCAGAGCAGGAGGCTTCCATGAAGGCCTGTTATGCTTCGATTCTGGAAGAAATCTATGAAACTCAGACCTTTCCGGACGGTACTAATCCGGGCTACGATGGCTACGGTGAAATCAGTGAAAATACCTTTGCCGTTTATGATATTGATGCAGACGGAAAAGATGAACTGCTGATTAACTACACCACCACCTACATGGCGGGGATGATGATCAGTATTTATGGATACGATTATGCTGCCAATGAGGTTGCAGAAGAGTTTGTGGAATTTCCGGCAGTCACTTTTTATCCTAATGGAATCATTATGGCATCAATGTCCCATAATCACGGAAGAGCAGCCACATCGGATTTTTGGCCCTATAGCTTATATCAATATGAAGAAAAAACCGACTCTTATGTGTTAGTTGCCGCTGTGGATGCCTGGGATAAAAAGCAGACAGAGGAAGATGAGGGAGTCGCTTTTCCTGAAGAGGCAGACCTGGATGGTGACGGGCTTCTTTATTATGTGATGACAGATTGGGAATATGAAAATCCCATGGATGGTAAAGAATATGAAGAATGGCTTGACTCTCAGTTAAAGGAGGCAGAGCCGCTGAACGTTCCATTTCTTAATCTGACCCCGGAAAATATTTCTTCCCTGACGGGAGATACACGTAAAACAACATCATCCATAGAGAACACTTTGGAAAGTGAAGACCGGTCCCCGGTGACCTATTTGGAATTTCAGGATTATCAAGTCTGTTTTGGGGAAGAGGGAAAGGAAGCACAGCCATTAAACCTGTCATTGATTTCGGAACAGACGAATACGATTACCTGGGCCTATGACTGGTTTAAGGAAAACAATCTGTTTTTGCCAATGTTAAGCGATGAATGGGCAGATTATCTAACTCAGGATAAAGAGTCTCCCCCAACCAATCTTGAAGTTAGGCTGACAAATACTGTTTTCTATGATGAAAACTATCTCTATGATTGGAGCGCAGACTCCTTACATATTTACGATAAGAATACAACAGA
>JBJELS010000209.1:0-1870 GCA_051879275.1 Lachnospiraceae bacterium | reverse complement strand
ATGATTTTTGAACCATTTTTATACATACGTTTCAAAAGACGAAAATAAAAGGTATCCATTAATCCATATCGATTATATATCCAATCATATTTTTTATTTTTTAAATATTTATATATTTTTATATATGCAGGAGTTTTCTTTATTGAGCCGATACTGCCCAAAATACGTTCTTTTCCCTCTTCCCGGAATCTGATCTCATTATCTTTTAAATAAATAAAATCTACGTTATACCCTTCTTTTTCAAATACACGGATATGTGCATAAATCTTTTTACATACACCATCTGATTCTTCATCTGTAAAATCCCAAGTAGATAAATATAATATTTTCATCTTGTTTTACCCTTTACTTCCTACAAGCCTGATATATCCTGATAGTTATATCATATTTTTCTCCGTTTTACAATCAACGTCCCTCTGTCTAAAGATTTTCTCCCAGCACTCCCGTACTCCATTTAAATAATTATCCTGTCTGTATTTTTCCATAATCAGCCTTCTATTGGCCTTCATTATAAATGCTTCGTCCATTTTATTCAGAAATTGGCAAACCTCTTCTGCCTGCATTTCTCTGCATTTGATGATCAATCCATTCTCCTCATCCTTAACCACATCGGGAATACCTGCATGATCAGTAGTAATAATCACCATTGCGTTTCCCATGGCTTCCAGAATAGAAATCGGTTGTCCTTCATTGGGATAACGGGTGGGAAGAATGAAAAGCTGTGAACTTTTCAGAAGCTCCCTTTTTTGTTCTCCGCCTACCACACCGTAATAAGTAACCAGTTCTTCCAATCCATACTGTCTGCAATAATCATGGAAGAACCGCTCCTCCTCCGGTTCAAAAAATTTACCGGCAAAGGCAAAGGTCAAGGAATACTGCACAGCTTCCGGATTTTCTTTCACATACCGGGCAAGCTCAAGAACCTGCCTGTATCCTTTCTCCGGAATAAAATTAGATAAATATAATACCTGTCTGAACCTGCTTGCCAAAAGACTGTCCATTTTTCTTTGAAATTCAGCCTCATCCATCAAAAACTCATCATCCACACAATTTTCTACTACATGGATTTTTTCCTCGGGGAGCATATCTTGAAATATGGATTTTAAGGAGTCACTCAATACGATTACTCCTGCCAGCCCGGAAACAGCCCTGTAATTTGCCCTCTTCTGCCATTTAGGCAGCTTTTCCTCTACGAGTCGGCGATAATAGCCTCCGTGTAAATGAACCAGGCATTCTTTCCCCTGTATTCTCAAAAGCTTAAAGATAAGCAGATCTCGCAGATTACCACCTCTTGTCTGACTGATGGTGAAATAATAGAGCCGGGCGTTACTTTTAAGAATCTTCAACAGATTTCCTATAATAGCCTTATTAGAAGTAATATTGATTTTTTCAAATTCATAATCTTCCCGCAGCCTGGAGTAATAAAGTGTTTCCACTGCCTTAGATAAGCCGTGTATAGGCGGCGGAAACTGTGCAATAAAGCATATTTTTTTCTTTTTCATCAATTTCCTTCCCCGGCAGAAGCTTCTTCCCCGGCAGAGGATACTACCATCCCTGCAAACAAAAGGAGAAACCAGCTCATTTGTACTGTCCCCATACTGTTAATCGCCACTCCGCTTCCCAACAGAAGTACCAACAGAATAATCATTAAATAAAAGGTTTTCCTGTCCCTAACCATAACCATACAGCGAATCAGCTGTACCACCAGTAAAAAGCTCAACAAAATTCCCACATAGCCCAGGGTGTAGAAGAGTCTGATATACAGGCTCTCTTCATATACTCCGGCGGACAGGCCGGTTCCCAGCCATTGGGCCAAAAGTCCCCGTGCTTTGCATTCCTCCAATATCTGATTCCATTTTACATAGCGAAT
>JBJELS010000208.1:0-8572 GCA_051879275.1 Lachnospiraceae bacterium | reverse complement strand
AAAGGCCAGAACCAGAGTGATTACTACGCTCAGCTTATCCACCGGAACCACTTTGGAAGCCTCCCCTATCTGAAGCGCTCTGTAGTAGCACAGCCATGACGCTCCCGTGGCCAGTCCGGACAGAATCAGAAACAGCCAGCTTCTTTTGCTGATTTCACTGATTCCGCTCTGGGCATTGGTTAAGAAGACCATCCCCCAGGCCAGAGCCACCACCACCACAGTCCGTATTGCCGTAGCCAGATTAGAGTTTACCCCATCAATACCTATTTTGGCAAGAATTGAAGTTAAAGCGGCAAATACTGCCGATAACAGTGCAAAGATGAACCACATTCCCTTATCCTCCTTAATTCTGACGTATTTTTTTCCTTCATCCTCTCAGCGGAATCATTATACCATAAAACAGGAATAAAGTAATCAATCTTGACAACCGAATAGCTTGTCTATATCATATTTATCATCAATATGTGCCAATATTCGACATTGGAAGAAATGGAGGTTTCTATGAATTTGATTGCCAACATGACTGCCACCGACTGGCTTCTCCTGCTGCTTGTAATCGTGGTTATAGGAGCGGCCTACTGGCTGGTGAACGATTCCCGCAAAAAAGGAGCTGCTGTGGGAGGCAAGCTGTGCGGCGGCTGTCCTCACTACTGCCAGATGAGCCGGAATTGTGACGGTACGCCCAAGGAGCAGGAAACCACTGATGATGAGAAGGCCTGAAAGGGCCGCCGGGAGAAGCTGCCATGTCTGACACCATGTTTTTTAATCTTCTTTTAAATATTGGCCTTCTGGTTCTCATTGCCACTATGCTGACTACCCTGCCCATGGTAAGAACCATGCTGCTGGAGGATCGACATACGATTAAAAGCTATCTTGCTTTATCCCTTATCTTCGGTTTAATCAGCATCTGCTCTACTTACACCGGAGTAAGAGCCTCCGGTGCCATCGTGAATACCCGGGTAATCGGTGTTCTGGCCGCCGGACTTTTGGGTGGTCCCTATGTAGGGATAGGGACTGCCCTGATTGGCGGACTCCATCGCTATCTTTTTGATATCGGCGGCTTTACCGCCTTAAGCTGCTCCATCTCCACTCTGGTAGAGGGCATCATCGGCGCAGCTTTCTCCAAGCGGTTTAAAGCAGGAAAAATCAATGGTACCGGTGTATTCTTTATTACGGCTTTGGCAGAAGCCGGACAGATGATGATTATTCTCATGATTGCCCGTCCTTTTTCGGCAGCCCTGGAGCTGGTAAAGCTGATTGCCTTTCCCATGATAATCATGAATTCCCTGGGAATGGTGATTTTTATCGGTGTCTTCAATCGGATTTTCAAAGAAGAGGAGAGCCTTTTTGGCGAAAAAATGCGGATTGCACTGGAAATTGCGGAAAAGAGCCTGCCCCATCTGCGTAAGGGCCTGCACAGTACCGCAGATATGGAAGCAACAGCCAGAATAATTTACCAGTCTGCCGCCTGTGGTGCAGTGGCGATTGCCGATACCAATGGAATTTTGGCTCTGATGGGGGAAGAACGATATGCTATTCTTAAGGAACAGCTTATTTTAACCCCCATTCTGGGTTCGATTTATGACAAAAAGCCCACTACCTTTTCCTATGCACCGGATTCTGATCCCTTATACCGTATTCTGAAAAGCAACGTTATCGTTGCTGCTCCCTTGATTGAGATGGATCAGCCTGTAGGCTGTCTGATTATGGTAGTAAAAAAGCGTTGGCAGATGTCCCAGTCCAGCCTGATTTTTGCTTCTGAGCTGGCCAAGCTTTTTTCCACCCAGCTGGAGCTGTCCAATCTGGATTACCAGAAAAGGCTTCGGCGCAAGGCTGAGTTTAAAGCCCTGCAGTCCCAGGTAAATCCTCATTTTCTCTACAATGCACTGAATACCATCTCCTGCATATGCCGTGAGAATCCCGACCAGGCCAGAGAGCTTATTCTTACTCTTTCATCCTATTACCGACAGACCCTGGAGAACGAACAATATATGCTTACCTTCCCTACCGAGCTGTACCATGTGACCAGCTACCTTAAGCTGGAGAAGGCCCGTTTTGAAGAACGCCTGATGGTGGAACTGGACGTAGATGAAGAATTAAACTGCATGGTTCCTTCCTTTATTCTTCAGCCCCTGGTGGAAAACGCGGTCCGCTATGGTGTAGACAAAAAGGGAAATCGTTATGTAAGAATCACTGCTCAAAAGCAGGGGGATACGGCGATTATCTCTGTCTGTGACCACGGCCCAGGCATTCCTGCTGAGGTTATAGACAGTCTGACGACAGGTCAGGAAAAGGGAGTTGGCCTGATTAACGTACACCGGCGTCTGAAAAGCATTTATGGGGAGCACAACGGTCTGCAGATCGAGACTTCTTCTGCCGGCTCCTGTGTAAGCTTCAGTATACCCTTAACCCCTACCGATACTCTTCTCTTTGCCCCCTCTGCAGCTATGGAAAGATAAAAAGGAGATTCTATGAAAATTGCTGTAATTGATGATGAACGTCCTGCAAGAAAAGAGCTGATCCACCAGATTTTGGCCGTTATGCCGGACAGCCAGATTGATGAGGCTGACAGCGGAAGCAGCGCCATAGATTTAATCAGTCGAAAAGAATTTGATCTGCTGTTTATCGATATTAATCTGAATGACATGGAGGGAACCGCTCTGGCTTCCGCTGCCAAAAAGCTGCTTCCCCATGCCCAGATCGTTTTTGCCACTGCCTATTCTCAATATGCAGTCAAGGCCTTTGAGCTGGAGGTAAACAACTATATTTTAAAGCCCTTTGATCCCTTAAGGGTACAGATGGTTTTGGAAAAATGTCAGCGGGAGCTAAAAGCCAGCGGCAGTGAACAGTCTGTCCCCGTTTCTCCGCCTTCCTCCTCCACCGTTTCCGGACGTTTACCGGTCAATATGAATAAAACCATCGTTCTGTTGGATATCGAAAAAATCGTTTACATCGAAACCTCCGGCAGAAGCTGTATCATTCATACTACCGAACAGGATTATACGGAAAATCTCCTTCTGGGAGAATACGAAAAGCGCCTTTCCCCCCATGGCTTCTTGCGCATTCATAAAAGCTTTCTCGTCAATCTGAATTATATTACGGAAATGTTTCCCTGGGCCAACAACAGTCTGGCCTTAAAAATGCAGGGCTTTGAACAGAATATTCTCCCCATAAGCCGGGAAAAGCTTAAGCTTCTCAGGCAGCTGATTGGTATCTAAAAACTATTTTTTCTGTTAATTTTCATTTTACTACCGTTGATACATCATTATGGGCAGTTAATACAAAAAACCTTTAATTATTTTTCCTCTTTTGTATAATTATACTATACAAAAGATTATGAGATATGAAGGAGGTAGTAAAATGATTAGTTTTTTTGTATGTCTCGCTGTTCTAATCGTCGGTTTTATCATCTACGGAAAATTTGCTGAAAAGGTATTCGGCTCGGATGACAGAAAACCCCCGTCACTATCCATGACAGACGGCGTTGACTATGTACCTATGAGTACCCCCAGAGTTTTTCTGATTCAGCTTCTGAATATTGCCGGTCTGGGACCCATTTTCGGTGCTCTTGCCGGTGCCTGCTGGGGCCCCAGCGTATTTCTCTGGATTACCCTGGGAACCATACTGGGAGGAGCCGTTCATGATTACATGATCGGAATGATGTCCATGCGTCACAAGGGAGCCAGCGTTTCCGAGTTAACCGGAATTTATCTCGGCAACGGAATGCGTCAGGTAATGCGTATTTTCTCTGTAGTACTTCTGGTTCTGGTAGGTGTTACCTTCTCTACCGGACCCGCTAACCTTCTGGCCATGCTTACCCCCAATGTACTGGATGCAAAGTTCTGGCTGGCAGTAGTTATCATTTACTACTTTATTGCAACCTTCGTTCCCATTGATAAGGTTATCGGAAAAGTTTATCCTATTTTCGGTATCTGCCTTATCGTTATGGCTCTTGGTGTAGGAGGGGCTATCCTGATTAAGGGTTACCACATTCCTGAGATTACTTTATCTAATCTCCATCCCTCCAATACTCCTATCTGGCCTACCATGTTCATCTCCGTTGCCTGTGGAGCCATTTCCGGTTTCCATGCTACACAGTCTCCTTTGATGGCAAGATGTATCACCGGAGAAAAGGACGGACGCAGAGTATTCTACGGAGCTATGGTGGCAGAGGGTGTTATCGCTTTAATCTGGGCTGCTGCAGGTGTAGCCTTCTACAACGGTACCGGCGGTCTTCTGACAGCCCTTGGAAACGGTCAGTCTGCAGTAGTTTATGAAATCTGCTTTACCCTGTTAGGACCTGTAGGTGCAGTTATCGCTATGATCGGTGTTATTGCCTGTCCTATCTCTTCTGCAGATACGGCATACCGCAGTGCAAGATTAACCCTGGGTGACTGGTTTAACTTTGACCAGGGGCCTCTTAAGAATCGTTTGATTCTGACTGTACCCCTGCTGGCTATAGGTGCTTTCCTGACTCAGATTGATGTACAGATTATCTGGAGATACTTCTCCTGGTCCAACCAGACTCTGGCCATGATTGCTCTTTGGGCAGCAAGCGTATATCTGTTCCGCAGAAAACGCTTCTATTGGATGACTGCACTTCCGGCTACCTTTATGTCGGCAGTATCCTGTACCTATATCCTGATGGCTCAGGAAGGATTCAGACTTTCTACATCTATCGCTTATCCTGTGGGAATCCTCTTTGCCGCTGCCTGTCTTGGTACCTTCATCTTTACCTGTGTACTGGGTAAGGGCAAGAACGCAGCTACTCCTGCTCAGGAAGAAGCTTACGAAGCAGCATAACTTCATTATGAATAGCTAAACCGGCAGACAATGCGAAAATCCCCTTCGCATTGTCTGCTTCTCTTTAACTGTTCCCCAGCATTTCCTCAATAAATATTCCATAGCCTCTGGTTGGATCATTGACCATCACGTGAGTGACGGCTCCCACCAGCTTCCCATCCTGAACGATGGGGCTGCCGCTCATTCCCTGGATAATGCCCCCTGTAGCCTCCAATAATTCTTCATCCGTCACTTTAAGCTCCAGCCCCCTGTTGACTTGACTGTTCTCTGTATTTATCCTGACAATTTCAACTTCATACCACCTTGGGGTATCCGATAATGTACAGAGGATTTGAGCCCTTCCTTCTTTAATTTCCTGCTTTAAAGCAATGGGCATGGCCTGCTGCTTTAAATCCAGATTCTGTGTTTCAATGATTCCATAAATTCCTCTATAGCTGTTCTTAAGTATCTCTCCCAGCCTGTTCTTATCGGAATAAGCAATTACTCCGCTAAACTCTCCCGGCTTTCCCGGTGTTCCTTTGTTAATGGAAATAATCTCAGTTTTGTATAAGCCTCCTTTTTCCAATTCCATCAGGCCGGCTGTATCTACATCGTTGATTCCATGTCCCAAAGCACCGAAATATCCGTCTTCATTTACGAAGGTAAGCGTTCCTATCCCCTGTGCATTATCCCTTACCCAAATTCCCAGCTTATATTCTCCCTGCCGGTCTGCTTTGGGAAAAACTTCCACAGAGATTATCTCATGGTTTCTTTCAACCTCCAGCTTAAGGCCCTCTCCCTCACACCGGGCGATGGTCTCCATCAGCTGTTTCTTATCCTCCAAAGAGGTACCATTAATTGTCCGAATATAATCTCCTGCCTTTAATATCCCCTTTGCCGGAGCCGTCTCTTTTCCCTTTTCATCTTCAAATTCCCCCGTATCAACAACCAAAACTCCGCGAGTATGAACGTAGATTCCGATAGGGGTTCCCACAGGGATCAGCCTGGTATCCCGAATCACCGACAGGGAGGCTTCTTTAAAAGGAATAAAGCCAAAGAGCTGAACCTTCATGGTATAATTGCCTTCCACTTCTCCATAAAAGGTCAGCTCCTGATTCAGCTTTACGTTAAGTAGTGGTTCACTTCCCTCCTGATAAATGGTTGCCGTAGCAGGAATGGAAAAGTTAATCCCCTCCTCTTTCCCCGCCCGTACCCGAATATCCGAAGGAACCCGACTCCACAGGTTCCACAGCCACAGTACCGACAGCACAAGGGATATGAAAAATAGACCAAAGTAAAATATATTTCTAGAGAGTCTGCCGCGTTTTACCGTTTTTTCCCTTTTCATCCTTACCTCCACTTCTGCTTTTTTTATTTCCCCGTGTTTATCCTTTGCACACAAAGAAAGAAGGATGCCAACCCGACATCCTTCTTAGTATATGGAAAATCTGTTAATTTACTTTAGTAAGTTTTTGTTTTTGCTGCCAAATCTTTCAATTCTTTTGCATTGGCCAGCACCGCTTCCGTCACATCGTCTCCTCCCAGCAGTCTTGCCAGCTCGTATAAAATTTTTTCCTCACCTATCCTGGAAATTTGGGTGACGCTTCTTCCTTCCTCCATCTTTTTTTCAATCACAAAGTGACTGTCTGCCATAGCCGCAATCTGCGGCAGATGGGTAATACAAAGCAGCTGATGTGCCTTTCCCAAAACAGCCATCTTCTGGGAAACCTTCCAGGCTGTTTTTCCGCTGATGCCGGCATCGATCTCATCAAAAATCAGGGTGCCGATCTGTTCCTTATCTGCCATTACCGCCTTCAGCGCCAGCATAATTCTGGATAATTCTCCCCCACTGGCCACTTTACTGATAGACTGCAAGGGCTCTCCGGGATTTAAGGAAATCAGAAAATCAATATGGTCCCATCCCTCAGCCGTCAGATTATCCGGCTCTGCTTCTACAGAAAGCTGTAATTCCACAGACAGGAAGTTTAACTCCTGCAGCCCCTTTTTCAGCTTCTTTTCCAGCTCCTTTGCCGCTTTTTTCCTTAGCTGGGACAGCTGCCGGCACAAATCCTTCATTCCGCAGCTGTATTCTTCAAGCTTCTGCTTCAGCTCTTCCAGATAGGCATCATAATCCTCCAGCTTTCTCAGCTGTTCTTCTTTGGTTTTCTGATAAGCCAAAATTTCTTCCACTGTATTTCCGTATTTGTCCTTTAACCGATTATACAGATTCAGCCGTCTTTCAATCCGGTCAAATTCCTCCGGTTCAAATTCCAGTTCCCTCTGATAGTCTACCATACTGCGGTTGAAATCATTCAATAAATTATCAATTTCCTCCAGCTGTCCGGTAAGCTCCTCCAGCTTTGCATCATAGCTGCTTACTGCCTTCAATTCCCGAATCGCTCTGCCCATACTGTCTCCTGCTGCTGCAGAGCCATAGCCGGTACAGGCATAGGCAGCTGACACACCGGCCGCAATCCGTTTTCCATTGACCATTCTGCGAAATTCTTCTTCCAGCTGCACATCTTCTCCCGGTACAAGTCCGGCCTCTTTGATTTCTTCTACTTCAAAGGAAGACAGCGAAATCTCCCGGGTCTTTTCTTTTTCATCCAGCCAGGAAGCTGACAGCTCCCTTTTTGCTGATGCATAAGAGGCATGAAGCTCTCCCAGCTTATCCTTAAGCCTGTCCACCTCTTCTCCTGCATATTCATCCAATATCTGAGAATATTTTTTGGTATTTAACAGGGTCTGATTCTCATGCTGACCGTGGATATTGATGAATAAGGAAGCCAGCTCCCTTAGCTGCTTCTGACTGACTGTCACCCCATTGACCTTGCAGAGACTTCTCTCCGGCATGAGCCTTCTTAGGACAATAACGGTTCCATCCTCTTCCATGGGAATATCCATTTTCTGAAGAAGTCTGAGCTGCTCCCGGCTTTCCGTCTGAAAGACCAGCTCTGCCAGAGCAAAATCCTCTCCTGTACGAATCAGACTCTTATCGGCCTTCCCACCCAGAGCAAGATTGATCGAACCCATGATAATGGATTTTCCCGCTCCCGTTTCTCCTGTCAGGATATTCAGTCCTTTGCCGAAAAAAACCTCCAGTTCATCAATGAGAGCCAAATTTTTCACGTGTAAACTAACTAACATATGTTCTCCTTACTCTTCTCTCCGGTAAGTTCCACCTATGCCAAAACCTCTTTAATCTTTTCCATAACGACATCGGTATCCTCACTGGTCCGAAGTGCCGCCATAATTGTATCGTCTCCCGCAATGCTGCCTACCACTTCCTCCATTTTCATGGCATCTATGGCTGCAGCAACTGCCATAGCCATTCCGGAAACGGTTTTAATCACTAAAATATTCTGGGCCTTATCCATAAAAACAAAGCCATCCTTCAATACACGAATATACTTCTCGCTTAATTGACTGTCTTCCTGCTTTAATACTACATACTTCTGCCTTCCGTCCTGTCGGGAAATCTTAGAAAGCTTCAACTGTCTGATATCCCGTGAAACGGTAGCCTGGGTTACCTGAAAACCGACCTCTCTCAATCGGTCTGCCAGCTCTTCCTGCGTTTCAATATCATGGTTTTCCACCAGCTCTATGATTTTCTGATGCCTATTCCCCTTCATCGGATTTCCTCCTTACTTTTCATCACTCATTTTTCTGTGCAGGGTTTCCAGAAAGCTGGCCTTACTCAGCTTAATGATTGTAGTAGTCTCTTCGGCTTTCCGAATACAGATTCTGTCACCTGTCTTCATCATATATTTCTCACTTCCTTCGGAATTTG
>JBJELS010000207.1:0-1891 GCA_051879275.1 Lachnospiraceae bacterium | reverse complement strand
GTGCATGGCGTTTCGTTGGATCATGTGCATCCTCTACAGCGTTGGCTGCATCCGGATCGGTGGGAACCCACTGATAAGCTCCGGCCGGACTTTTTACCAGATTCCAATCGTATTTAAATAAGGTTTCCAGATATCCCATATCCCAGGTTGTCGGATTAGGCTTCCAGGCTCCTTCTATTCCGCTGGTTATGGTATCTCCTGCTTTACCACTGCCATATGTACTTTTCCAGCCCAGTCCCATATCTTCCATAGAAGCACCTTCCGGCTCAGGACCTACGTTGGTTGCCGGGCCTGCTCCGTGGGTCTTTCCAAAGGTATGACCACCAGCAATTAAGGCTACCGTTTCTTCATCATTCATTGCCATACGGCCAAAGGTTACCCGAATATCCTTTCCTGAGGCAATTACGTCCGGCATTCCATTAGGGCCCTCCGGATTTACATAGATTAAGCCCATCTGCACTGCAGCAAGAGGATTATCCAGCTTTCTGTCTCCGGTATAGCGTTCATCACCCAGCCATGTAGTTTCTGATCCCCAGTAAACGTCCTCCTGAGGCTCCCAAACATCCTCACGGCCACCGGCAAAGCCAAAGGTTTTACAGCCCATAGATTCCAAAGCACAATTTCCCGCCAAAATCATTAAATCTGCCCAGGAAATCTGCTTTCCGTACTTTTTCTTAATGGGCCAGAGCAAACGGCGGGCTTTGTCCAGATTAGCATTATCCGGCCAGCTGTTTAAAGGTGCAAATCTCTGGGTTCCGTCAGAGGCACCACCACGTCCGTCTCCTACACGGTAGGTTCCTGCACTATGCCAGGCCATACGGATAAAAAGTGGACCATAATGTCCATAATCTGCCGGCCACCAATCCTGTGAATCGGTCATTAAGGCATATAAATCTTTCTTGACTGCCTCTAAATCCAATTTTTTAAACTCCTCAGCATAGTTAAAGCCTTTATCCATAGGATCACTCAGTGATGAATTTTGGCGTAAAATATGCAGATTTAACTGATTAGGCCACCAATCTTTGTTTTTGGTTCCATTACCGGAAAGCGTTTTCCGACTGTGTCCCGTTACGGGACATTTCATTTCTCCCATTCTTTAATCCTCCTTTGTTTTATTTATATTATTAAGGCAATGTGGACATATCCCCTTAAAATATATATCCCTTTCACTGATCTGATAATTCCTCAAATCCTCAAAATTTACTGCTTTTAAAAAATTTACATCGATACCAAAATTATATATTTCTCCACAGCGCTCACATTTAAAATGGCCATGACTGGTTGTAATAATATCATACCTTATTTCATTATTTTCTATTGTAAGTGTCTTAACCAGACCTGCCTCTGCAAATGCCTTCAGAGTATTATATACAGTTGTTTTTGATAGTGTGGGAATATCCTTATAAAGATCAGAATATATCTCATCAGCTGTAGGGTGACCATTACGTTGAATAAGATATTCCATGATTTTTAATCTCTGATGTGAAGGATTAATATTTTTTTCAGTCAGCTTCCTCTTTAATTCCTCATAGGATATTTCCATCATTACTCTGTTCACCTGTTATACCCTCAAAATTTAAAAATGCCTGCATTTTCTAAAATTCTTAATCATTATAATATAATATTATGTAATAAATATTAATTTATAATGATTACAATTTTATATTAATATTTATTTATTCTAAAATCAATAGTAATTTTTAATTTTATGGATTATCTTATTTTTTGAAGTTATATCATTAAAAAAAGTGGTTATCGTTTGCAGCTTTTCAGATGCAGACAATAACCACTTTATTTATTTTACTTCTATTTTGCAGAGTTCGGATTAACCCCCGCTAATGAGGCATCGGGGATTCGAACCCCGGACAACTTGATTAAAAGTCAAGTGCTC